>JBKOVX010000116.1:0-5657 GCA_046724115.1 Gemmatimonadota bacterium
CCGCAGCATCACGGCGCCGAGCTCTCTGACCCGATTCGCCACGTCGACGATCATCTCGCCATTCTCGACCGAGCACGGGCCGGCGATGACGGTGATCGCGGCGCCGCCGATTGTCACGCTGTCGGTCACGCGGACCGGCCGCGTCGCGCGATCGGCCGATGGATGCGCGGCCAGGCGATAGGGTCGCGCGTGATCTCTGGCCGCGGATCCGTTGTGCGCGTGCGTTCGTGCGAGTGACGTCTGAATCGACTCCGTCCTTACCATGACTGCCCCGAGTTGATAGTGAATCGGGTCTCTCGTTTCGCGGGCGCCGTCGAACAAAAAAGCCCCCGCGTTGGCGGAGGCCCTGGTGAAATCTGCGCTGTATTCCTGTGACTTTACCGCACGCGCGACCGGGGCCCCCATCGGCTGTAGCCGATAAAGACGTAGTAATAGGTCGCGCGGAACCAGTTAGAGGTCATTGAACCGAAGGTAGAATGTCTCGGCGAGAAAGTAAAGAGGGACGAGGGACCCGCGCCTTTTCCTCGAGCCATAAATGGAGCGCCGCGTATGCCCGCCATGGCCGCCACCGTTCGCCGCACTCACGCAGCTCGCGTGGTGTAGAGACTCCCGCCATCCGCTGAAGCACGCGATCCGTCACCGGTAGAGCATCGGGCCAGTAGAGCGCGCGCATCACGATCGTCGTCGCCAGCTGATCACCGATGCCGGCGATCTCCGTCAGCGCGCGCCGCGTCGCGGCCGGATCACTTCCCGGCTCCAGACGCAGCGTGCCGTCGGCGACCAGACGCGCGACGGCGACCGCGGCAGCTGCCCGACTCCGCCGAATCCCAAGCGCTTCGAGCCGGCGCGAGCCGGCCTCGGCAACTCGTGTAGCGTTCGGCGTGAGCCGGGACAGCTCCGGGATTCCCGTCTCGACCAGCTCGCCAAACGCCCCTACTGCGCGGCTTGCTGGATCGGTCGGGGAGTCACCACCACTGCCATGAACACGACCACGAAGTATCACGCGCAGCGCGATGTCGAATCCATCTATTGATCCGGGCAGGCGGACACCGGGGCGCCGAGCGACGAGCGCGCCGAGCCCACCCTCCACCAGGTGGGCATCGATCGCGGTCGGCTCGGCGTCCAGGTCAAAGAGATGTCGCAGGCGCGCGAGCAGCGGCATGAGAACGGGTACCAGCGAGGGCGACACCGCGACGTTGAGGTGAGTTGCTTGGGGGTGGACCTGGGCGACGACGAAGCCTTTGTGTCCATCGACCTCGATCGTGCGACTGTAGCGGCCACGATCAACGATCTCAACGCCGGCAATTGCGTCCGCCCGCAGGAGCTCGAGCAGCGTGTCCCAGGCGAATGGCGCCCGGTACGCGAGAGTGAGATGCAGGGCTTCTTCGGGTGAAGGCGCTTTCTGGGAGCCACGCGACGGAGAACGACGCCTCACCGCAGTCGGTGCCATGCGGTACTGCTCGCGGAACGCGGCGTTGAAACGGCGCAAGCTCCGGAACCCGCTGGAGTAGGCGATGCGCGTCACCGGAAGT
The DNA here is from genome assembly GCA_046724115.1 of Gemmatimonadota bacterium. GTDB lineage: Bacteria > Gemmatimonadota > Gemmatimonadetes > Gemmatimonadales > Gemmatimonadaceae > UBA4720. Next base: position 1,533 of record JBKOVX010000116.1, read on the forward strand.
CGGGTATCAGCCAGTAACTGCTTGGCGAGCAGCAGTCGGTGGGTCTGCGCCAGCTCGAGCGGCGAGACGCCAACTTCGCGCTCGAGCGCGCGGCGCAAATGTCGCTCACACACGCCGAGTTCCCTGGCGAGCTCCGCAACGCTGCGGCCGTTCAGGGCACCGGCGGCGATACGGTGCGCGGCGGCGCGCGCCAGGCGCGGGACGGCGTCGACCAGCGCCAGTCCGGGCGCCAGCTCGGGACGACAACGCATGCATGGACGAAAGCCGGCGCGTTCCGCTGCAGCAGCAGACCGGAAGAATCGGCGATGGTCATGGTACGCCACGCGAGCGGGGCACACCGGCCGACAGTAAACGCCAGTGGTGGTGATCCCGACGAAAAAGACGCCATCGAAGCGCGCGTCACGGGCGTCGAGCGCGCGCGCAAGGACGTCAGCGCGGAGTGAGGGAAAGGGGACGACCGGGTGGGCCATGACCCGAAGTTAGCTCTGGACAGTCCGACTGTCTCGCCGGATTCGGACCTCGAACTCGAATTCCGCGCGAATTGCGGGTCCGATTCCGGCACGCGCGCTGGAATGCTCTGGCATATGGTGGCGGTAAACACCGTAAGGAGGAGTTCCATGCGTCAGATCTCACTACTCACTCTCATCGCCGTTGTGGCCGCGTGTAACAACGACTCACGCATCACCCGACCACCGGATGTCCACGCGCGGCTGGATGTGTCGAGTCAGACCGCGCGCTACGTGATCACCAAGCTCTCCTCATCGCTCGGTGGAACGTTGAGTCGAGGGATGGCCATCAACAGCAGCGGCCTGGTGGCAGGATGGTCAAGCCTCGCTGATGGGTCTCGCCATGCCGCGCTGTGGCGCGACGGATCGATTGTCGACCTCGGGACGCTCGGCGGTTTGAGCAGTACGGTTCCGTGGCCAGGGTTGAACGATGACGGCATGGTAGTCGGCGTTTCCCAGACTTCCGCGATCGACCCGCTCGACGAAGACTGGTCCTGTGAGCTCGGTGGTTTTCTGCCGGAGACGACGAATCGGATCTGTCGCGGATTCGTGTGGCAGAATGACGTTATGCGCGAGCTGCCCACACTCGGGGGCAACCACGGCTTCGCCGCCGGCGTCAACAACAAGGGACTGGTAGTTGGTTGGGCAGAGACTCCAGTGCATGACCCGACGTGTTCTTCCTCGTCCAAACAGGTTTTGCAATTTCGCGCCGTCGTCTGGGATCCGAAGAACGGCAGCGGTGGCAAGATCAAGACGCGCGAACTGCATCCGTTCGACGGCGACTCGACATCAGCTGCCACCGCCATCAACGATTCAGGCCAGGTGGTCGGTATCTCGGGAGATTGTGATCAGGCGGTTGGGCGATACAGCGCCCGTCACGCAGTACTGTGGGACAGAAACGGCAAAGTCACCGAGATTCCAAACCTGGGTGGGACGAGTTGGCACACGCCGATGGACATCAATACGCTCGGTGACGTCGTTGGCTTCTCCAACCCGAACGAGCCGGGTGATGAAACGGGCGATTTCATCTCGCGCGCTTTCCTCTGGCCCCATGGTGCTGCCAAGGCCACGGATCTCAAAACACTGCCCGGAGATTTCTTCAGCGAAGCCTTCGCCATCAATTCACGCGGTCAGGTGGTCGGGGTCTCCTTTGGCGGCGCGAACGGCAGTCACGCCTTCATCTACGAGAACGGAATCATGAAAGACCTGAACGATCTCGTAGGAGCAGGGTTTCCGGACATCCTCCGCTCCGCCCAGGACATAAACGATGCTGGGCAGATCACGGGAAGGGTGTTCGAGACAAGCACAGGGCACACTCTTGTATTTGTTGCCACTCCCGTCACGCCGAGCAATTGAGTCTGAACCGCGAGCTGCGGACGCGGGCTCTGGGCGATTTTCGATAATGCTGCTGTGCCGTTATTGGCGATGCTGAAATTGGTTCAAGTTTTTCAAGAAACTTGAACCAATTTTCACATCCGCGTTTGAGACCACGTGGCGGCTTCGGCTTCGCCACCAATAGCCTCCGCGCCGCGCTGACGAAGTGGTCCGCAATCCGCAGTCGGTTCGTTTTTCGGATCTAGATCGCAGTTCGAACTGGCACTTGGTCCGCTGCTCGCAGTTCGTATTCGTACCTGACCAGATCGTGAATGTCCGTCTCGTCGAGCAGCTTCTTACGATCCGCCAGCTCCTTGAACCGCGTGAAGAGCAAACCAAACTCTTCTTCGGTGAGCTCGTAGCCGAGCGCCGTCGTCTTCGCGCGCAGCGCGTGACGCCCTGAGTGCTTGCCGAGCACGAGATTTACTCCGTCCCAGCCCACCGCGTCCGCGCTCATGATCTCATAGGTCAGTCGGTTCTTGAGCACGCCGTCCTGATGGATTCCGGCCTCATGCGCAAACGCGTTGGCGCCGACGATCGCCTTGTTGGGCGGAACATCGATACCGATGCACGATGACACCAGGCGCGAAGTCGCTGCCAGCTCGCGGGTCTCGATGTTGGTGTGGAGACCGAAGTAGGGCTGACGAGTCTGCAGTGCCATCACAACCTCTTCCAGCGCGGCATTTCCCGCGCGCTCGCCGATGCCATTGATGGTGCACTCTGCCTGGCGCGCCCCGGCGCGCACTCCCGCCAGGGTGTTCGCCACGGCGAGCCCGAGGTCATCGTGACAGTGAGCCGAGATCGTCGCGCGCTCGATTCCATGGACGTTGGCGCGAACGCCAGCGACCAGATCTCCATATTCCTCGGGAGTCGCGTAGCCAACTGTGTCGGGCACGTTGAGTGTCGTAGCGCCGGCATCGAGCGCAGTTCCAAGAACCTCGTACAGAAACGCCGGCTCGCTGCGCGCCGAGTCTTCTCCGGAGAACTCCACTTCGGCGCCGTGCGCAACTGCCCGCGAGACCGCTGCTGCCGCGCAGGCGACGACTTGAGAGTGAGTCATCCCGAGCTTGTGCTTCATGTGAACGTCGGACGTGGCGAGGAAGATGTGGATGCGCGCTCGCGCCGCCGGCTCGACGGCAGTCCAGCAGCGATCGATGTCGCGCTCGGTTGCTCGAGCCAGTCCGCAAATCTCCGGGCCACCAGCCGCGCCGATCTCCCGCGCGATCCGATTCACCGCTTCCCAATCCCCGTCCGACGCCGCCGGATACCCAGCCTCGATGACGTCCACGCGCAGACGCGCCAGCTGCCGCGCGACCGCCAGCTTCTCATCGAGCGTCATCGTACACCCTGGGGCTTGTTCGCCGTCGCGAAGCGTGGTGTCAAAGATGCGCACCCGACCATCGTCGGGCGCGAACGCTTCCCCCTTCCCTCTTCCCCCTTCCCCCGTCATGCGCTTGCCGACCCTGGTGTCACTTCCTTGGCGTTCACGAACGTCATCATTCTCCGCAGCGATCGTCCGACATCCTCGATGCGATGGTGCGTTTCCGCCGAGCGTGTGCTCTTGAAGTGCGGCAGCCCGGAATCGTTCTCGGCGATCCATTCGCGCGCAAAGGATCCATCGCGGATGTTCGACAACAGCTCCCGCATCGTTTCGCGCGTTCTCTCGTCGACGATGCGCGGCCCCGCCACGTAGTCGCCGTATTCCGCCGTATCGGACACCGAGAAGCGCATGTAGTTGAGCCCGCCCTGGTACATGAGGTCGACGATGAGCTTGAGCTCGTGCATGCACTCGAAGTACGCGACTTCTGGTTGATAGCCGGCATCGACCAGTGTGTCGAATCCAGCTTTCACCAGCGCCGAGACTCCACCGCACAGCACCGCCTGCTCGCCAAAGAGATCGGTCTCCGTCTCTTCCTCGAAGGTGGTGATGAGCGCGCCCGCACGCGTCGACCCGATGGCCTTGGCGTAGGCGAGCGCGTCATCCAGGGCGTGACCCGAGGCATCCTGATGCACCGCTACAAGTGCAGGAACGCCCCCGCCCTGTTCAAAAACTTCGCGCACGCGATGTCCCGGGGCCTTCGGCGCGACCATGCTGACGTCGACGCCTTCGGGCGGGACGATCTGGCCGAAGCGAATGTTGAATCCGTGCGCGAACATCAACGTCTTGCCCGGACCGAGGTGGCGCTGGATGTCATCGCAGTACAGTCGCGCCTGTCCCGTGTCAGGAGTGAGGATCATGATGATC
>JBKOVX010000205.1:0-6231 GCA_046724115.1 Gemmatimonadota bacterium
CCATTGGTATGGGGCCCACATCACAGGATTAGCGGTCGCTCCCCCGCCGAAAAGGTCGCGGAGGTCCGGAGAAAGCTGAAGACCGGCCTGAGCGCCGAAGTCAGTCTTGCCGCCGTTCGACGGGAAGTAGTTGAGCAGTCCGTCGACGCGGAGCGAAACGCCGCCGAAGCCAAGGTTAAAGCCAACCAGTCCGTTGGCTCCGAACTGGTAGACCGAGCCGCCCTGGTTTTCGTCGCCGCGGAAGTTCTGAAGAACTCCACCTGCACCGACATGGATGGACGGAACGTTGCCAAGCGGGAAGCTGTATACGAGACGCGCTGAAATATTGCTTCCCTTGACACCACCACCTGGAATGCCGATCCCCTTGTAATCAGCGCCAGTCGCGGCCGTGGCCGGGATGTATTGGCCGTCGGCCTCGACGTTCCAGTTTGGAGCGACGAAAGCCCCGACGCGACCACCGTAACCTATCGAGTTACCAAAGTCGGTATTCAGCCCCCAGTTACTATCGAATTTCGTCCACGAAACGAACCCGCCTACCAGCAACGTACCGGGCGACTGTGCTGCCGCCGATCCGCCGAGGAGTAAGGCCGTCATCGCGCAGACGGTCCAACTTCTTCTCAACATGATTGGTTCCTCTCAAAGGGTGGAGATACTTTGCAGCAGGGTACCGCGGTCGCACGTTGCGTCGTGAGGCAGGATGCATGCCCGGTGAGCGCACATCGCACTCTCCAAACCTTCCGCCTCACAACCGGACAAACTAGCAAGTCTTTTCCGAGACGCTAGTGATGCACGCTCTGAAAAAGCAGCGAGACAAACATTCGTCACGCTCCGCCATTTGCGGCAACGGTAACCTTACTCGTCGTGGCCAAATCGGCTTGCAAGTGCCACGCCAGCCACCGCTATAGACGGGAAAATGCTGGACTTTGGAATTAAATACCGGAATCGGGGCCGTAATTGGGGTTTTTCGCGGCTACGCAACGGTGATAAACGCGTTTGAGATGCCGAGCAGCGCACTGCAAACGCCATTGGACCTTGGTGCAAAGGTTGACCGATTATGAGACCACGCGTCGCCACCACGATCCGCGTTGACGCGCCAGAACTTTATCAGTCGCAGCGCGCCAGGCTTCACGCATTTCGGCGCCATCGGCAAAACGATCTTCGGGTTTGGCGGCGAACGCAGTTCGAAACCAATTTCCCAGTACGCCGGGAAACATTCCCAGGTCGACGCGTTCGGAGAGCTGTCGCGCAAGAATCGTTTTGGCGTCGTCCTCCCCGAACGGTGTATCGCCGGTCAACGTGAAATACACGATCGCGGCCAGCGCGAAATAATCCGCTGCCGGGCCCTGCTGTTCGCCCAGGAGCTGCTCCGGTGCGGCAAACGCGGGCGTGCCGGTAGTGCCGGCAACATCTTCTCCGGTGACGTTGGCAATTCCGAAATCCGTGATGCGCCAACGATGATAACGATCGATGAGAATGTTCTCCGGCTTGAGATCGCGATGGAGAATTCCACTCGAGTGCGCGGTGATCAAACCATCGAGGACCTGATCGACCTGCAGCGCGATCTCGCTCAACTGACGCGGTCCCGACCTGGCGACGAGACTGGCAACGCTGCCCTCTTCCGCAAGCTCCATTGTATACCAGGACAGATCGCCGCTCGAATCCCAATCGTAGATCGGCACAATCGCCGGATGCGCCAGCTGAGCTGCCAGGCGCGCCTCGCGCCAGAACGCCCGCACCGCCTTGTCGTCGCGCGCAATCGCCGGGTGGAGCGCCTTGAGCGCAACTTCGCGCTCGAGCGAGAGGTCTCGCGCTCGCCAGACGGTTCCAAATGCACCGGTGCCGAGCGTCGACAGTATCTCATAGTCATCGCCGACCGCCCAGCGGACTCGCGCTTCCGCTGATTCGGCCGCCTTGCCTTCGGGTTCGCCGCGAACCATCACCACTGACCGCGATGGATCACCGCGCTCAACGGCGCGCAACAGCACCGCGACCGACGGGAACCGGTCGTTCGGATCCTCTGCGAGCGCGCGATCGAGCGCGGACGCCAGCGCTTCGGGCGTCTCCGGTCGCACAAGTTTTATCGGCGGAGCACCACGTGGCGGTGGCGGCTCTCCGGTCAGCGCGGTGAAACACATCGCCGCCAACTGCCACTGGTCGCTGGCGGTCGTAGGACTCCACTCCTTTGCTTCCCATTCTGGTGGCGTCGGCAGCAGCTCGGAACGGAGCGGACGGGATGCCTCGGCTCGTCCGTCGAGCGGCCCGCTGCCGGGTCTGACGCCGGGCGGAATCGCTTCGCGTGGTACCGCCCACTGCCACTCCAACATCCAGAGACGACCGGTGGGAGTGGTCCAAAGCGCGTCACCGTTGAGCCCACCGTGCGCAATGCCGGTCTCGTGCAGATACGCGAGCGTCGAGCAGGCGCCGCGAAGAAGTTGATAGACGTACGGAATGTCCGCCAATCCAAGACGTGCCAGGCGCGCGCGGACGGTCTCACCCGTAATCCAGCGCCGCAAATAGCCGGGCCCCCGCCGGACGTCGCGATAAGCGGTCCAGTAGTGATACGTCGTGGGAATTGAAGGATGGCTGCGGTTGGCGAGCTGCTTAGCCTCCTCGAAGAGCCATGCGGTGTGCGCGGGATCCGGCGCCGTCACCAGCGACAGCGATCTTCCGAGCGCGTCCAGCACTTCCTGGTAGTGCCGGTAGTCGCCATACATTCCGCCAGGGCCCCACGCCCAATCGGGCGGCAGCTGCCAGTCGGCGATGTGCGCCGGTATGACCTTGGTGGCGCGCGGCGTTACGACTCCGCGATTCGTCGAGCTCACGCTTCGCTCCGCGCCAGCAATATCAAAACGCGCGTACCCCTCCCCTCCTCACTCGTGACGCCAATTTCACCGCCCCACGCTTCGATCAATCGTCGCGTGACGGCGAGCCCCAAACCGCTGCCGGTAGTCCGCGTCGAGAAATGTGGCTCGAAGATGCGGGGCAACACAGACGCGGGTATTCCCGCTCCGTCGTCTCTGGTCTCGATGGTGATGCGTCGGTCTTCCTCCCGGAGCGTTACCTCGACGTTGCGCGCGCCGGCGTGACGCGCGTTCTCGAAGACGTTGAGAAGAACATCCCTCATCTCGTCCTTCCTCGCCAAGGCCCACATCGACCGATCGGCTCCGCGCAGCTGCCACTTCACCTTTCCGGCACCCATTTGCTCGAGGCCGACGACATCCTTTACCACCGCGGCAACATCGACGTCGACAGCCGGCTCCAGATCCGCCGGTGCGCTTCCGTACCGACTGAAGGATCGGGCGATCTCGTCAAGCCGGTCGATCTCCGCCAGAATCCGCTTCACGTTGTCGTTCAAAACTGTGTCGAAGTTTACGCGCGGATCGCTGCGCGCCCGACGCAGGTGCTGGACTCCGAGTCTGATCGGAGTGAGTGGGTTCTTGATTTCGTGTGCAACCTGGCGCGCCATCTCTCCCCAGGCCAGCACGCGCTCGGCGCGCGCCACCTCGATCCTGCTGAGCTCCAGATCGCGCGCAAGTCGCTTTGCGGCGATCCCGCTAAGCCAGAGCGCAGCGAGTGCGCCCGCAGCCGTAGCGAACAAGACGAGCATCCCCAGATCGCGGCGCCGCCGGTCGAGGACGACGTCGTCACTGCGCGCTGGGGCGGCCAGAACGTAACGCTCCTGCGCCGGCCCCAGGCCCGTGCTGTAGCCAAACAGCACCTTCGACACACCGAGCGTCTCCTCCCAGGCCGCGGACAGCTCGCCTGCCGTCGACAGTCGCAGCTCCACCGCAGGAGGCAGCGCGAGTCCGGTCGGTGCGAGCGCGTCGAATACGCTGTCGCTCGTTCTCTCCAGGAAACCGTTCGAGTAAAGAAAGAGCGGCGTGTCGAACCGCCTGGCCGCTCCGGGCAGCTGCGAGTATTCGTTGCCGGACGCGACTGCGCGCAGCGTTTCGTTGATCAGCGCCTCGCGCGTCTGCAGGTCGTCGCCGCGAAGTCTCTGGTACGACCAGATGGCGAATGCGATCGCCGGTATGACGAAGAACGCAAAGAGCGCCAGTGTCAGGCGCGCGTGGTAGGTGTAGATCCATTTTGTCGCCCTCACGCGGAGCCATCTGACAAATCCCCTCTCGGCGACCGCGCCAAGCAGCCAGAAGAATCCAGCGACCAACAAATCGAAAAGCAGAATCAGAACGCCGCGCTCGGCGCGAGCCCATTTCGAGCGCAGGTCGATTTCAATGTGAGCGCGCATCGTGCCCGAGCTCGTCGAGATCAATCGATCGCCGTGCAACTCATTTCCGGTGCGATGCCAGCGGACGCGAACTGTGTCGGCGGACACCGACGGCGGCAAGTCCGTCAACGCGACGTCGTACGGAGGATCACCTCCTGATGGCGGCGCCATCCCGAGAAGCGCGGCGTAAGGATTCGGAGACAGAAGGCGCGTGCGTGGCAAAACCAGCACCGAGGTCGCGCCACCGGTTGGGTGTGCGACCGCCGCCAGTATTTGCACGCCGGTGGGACCAAGGACACTTCTGGTCACTGTCTGCTGGGAAGCGATCGCTTCCAGCACTGCGTTGATCATCGCCGCCGAGTCGGGCTCGGTCGGGGCGACCTCGAACACGGCGATCGGTTTGGCATTCTGATCCCACGACTCCAGAGTCGCCGGGTACTCGGCGTCAGCGAGATCGGACGCGGCGTACGCCTTCAACAAATCCGGGCGCGTGATCGGTTGCGGGGCACTGCCGAGAGACATCACCAGCCGCCGCGTTAGCTGCATCGCGTAATCGTCAACGTGCCCAAGCGCCGCTACGTCCTGCTCGGCGAGCTGCATACGCTGGCGAGATGTCGTCGACCACAAACCCGCCAGCGCGACCACCGCCGACAGGGATCCGATTATTACTGCCGCTCTGAAGCTGACCACTCCAGGCCTGCCAAACGCCATGCGCAGCATCCAGTACGTCACGACCAGCACCGCGAAGAGGAACAGAAAGAGGGGAACCTCCCACGACAGCCAGAGTCCAGCGGTTGTTCCCCATGGCGGCTGGCCAATGCCGCGCACGATGTTCGAGGCGAAAGGAATTCCAATGCCGAGCGCCACAATTGCGCCGATTGCCGCGTACACCCGGGGCCAATGCGCTTCCGGATGCGCGCGAATCAACGCGTACACTGCCATGAGGATCAATACGGAACTGATGCCGAGCGCAGCGGCGTTAGCGGTCAGCGGTCCCGCCAATCGCGAGAAGTAGTACGCCGGATCGAAGATCCGCGAGGTATTGGAGAAGGTGTTCCACGGCACCAGCGCTGTGATCGCCAGCGCTACGGCTATCGCGAGCAACCGCTGCAACAGCGCGTGCCGATCGCGCCACGCGTAGCCAAGAAACACGATCACCAGAATCACGAGCACGGTCGCGCCTCTGGCTCGCAGCATAGATGCGCGCCGAAATGCGACTGATTCGGCGGTAGCCAAGTGCGGTGTCGCCCGCAACACGGGCACGCCCTTCACGCCGAGGACGACCGGGCCGCCTCGAGAATCAGTCGCCGGCGCCAGATCGTAGGAGTCAACACCCTGTGGCGGCGCGATCTCTCCTTCGATGGATGTGGTCAGTCGCTCAGCCGGCGGTGCCGCCTGGACCACGGCGGAAGCGACAGCGCGCCGGGCGCCCGCGGATCGGACAACATTCAAGGTGATGTAGAATGGGCTGAAGGTCACGCTCACCGGAGCCGTGACTGTGTCCAGATCCGTTCGCACTTCTCCAGCCCACGCCAGGGGACGACCGCGATCAAACAGAACTATCGATTCACCGTCCCGCTGGGGCGATCGTCTCGAGACGAAGTCGAACGCAGCAGTGCGATCAGAAGGAGCGTTGAGCGCGTTGGCCGCGCGCTCATCGAGTCGTTCCCGTGTGCCCTCGAGCGCGCGCTCGAGGGCGCGAATGGCGCCTTCCGTGGCGCCTATTCTTTCACCGCTTTCGCCCGAACCTCCAGCGGTGCGTGGGAGCGCCGGAGTTCTTACCCACATCGCAATCAGAAACAGGGGGACCGCCGACGCCGCGAGGATTGCGCCTCGCCGCATGCGCCCGCTTCTTACATTAAGACTATCAGCTGACGCGATGACGCTTCCCTCCCCCATTCCAGTTTCCGGACCGCTTCGGGTCAAGGAGCTCAATCCGGCGCAGGTCACTGCCATTCTGGGCAATGATCCGCGCTTGATCATACCCATCGGAACGTGCGAAC
>JBKOVX010000460.1:0-6192 GCA_046724115.1 Gemmatimonadota bacterium
GACCTGCTCCAGGCGGCGGTCCCGGCGGACGCCCGGCTGAATCACCGCCGCGGCGCTCGTTCAACTCCTTGCTGGCAGCCGCGCGCATTTTATCGAGCTTTTGCTGCTGCTCCGGATTGAGGAGCCGCTTGATCTGTGCGTGAGTGCTGTCGCTGACTACGCGAGCCTGCACAGCGATCGAGTCCAGCTGTGGCTTCACCGGCTTGTAGAGCGCGACGATCTGCCGGTGTTTCTGCTCTATGAGCGAATCGACCGAGGCCTGCTGCTGCGGAGTGAGCTTGAGCTCGTCGGCCATTCTCTGCCGATAGGCGCGTGGTCCACGCTCGTGCCCATGCCTGGAGTCCATCACGCGATCAGCAGTGAAGCCGAGCGCGCCGCCAGCGACGAATGCGCCGAGTAGAAACATCAATGCGTAACCTTTCGACCTTTCCATGACCAACCTCAGTGTTGCATGACGTAGCGGAACGTCGCTTCCCGCTGCGACGAACCGTCATGCGGAGCAACCACGACCTGAACCGCGCCCGGGAGGACGTCGGACGAGAGAGGCTCCGTTACCGCCTCGTACGTGACGCGCATGTCTTCATCTTTCTGTTTCGCCAGCAACGCGCCGGCGAAGATGAAGAGGAGTGCCGCCGCCGCCAGCCCCGGTCCCGCCCAAGTCGCGAGATCCGACCACCAGTTGACGGGGATTATGGCCTGCCGGTGCGCCCTGATGTTGGCCATGATGCGCGTCTCGAGGGTGTCCCAATACGCGCCTTCGGCGGGCGGTGCATAGATGCCACGGAGAGCCTCCGTGATCTTGGCATCGCCTTCGTCTTCGAGTCGCAAATCGGTACGATCTTCCATCTCTAATCCCTCAAGTTTCCCAACAATACGCGCAGCTTCTGTCGCGCGTGGTGCAAATCCGACCGGGCAGTACCACCAGGTATACCCAACATCTCTCCAATTTCCGCGTGCGTAAAGCCCTCGATATCATGCAGGATAATCACGGCCCGCGCACGATCCGGAAGCTTTGCCAGCGCGTCCTCGAGCCGCTCTCGCAGCTCGCCGCCCTCCGCCGGATCCCGGAAAGCAGTCGGAATCGATTCGTTTAGCTCTTCCGCGTTTCTAACCTTGCGTCGCCGTGCCAGATCGAGCGCCGCGTTGGCGACGATTCGATTCAGCCAGGCACCGAAAGTTTGTGACGGGTCGAACCGATCCAGCGCCTGGTACGCCCGCAGAAAGCCTTCCTGCACTGCGTCCTCGGCATCCTCGTGCGTCAGGACGATCGACCGCGCCACTATGTACGCACGTCTCTGGTGCAAACGTACGAGGCCGGCAAAACCCCGCTCGTCCCCCTTTTTGGCAAGACTTACGAGCTCTCGTTCCTCGTCAGAAATACGTATGGGTGGGGTCAACTGTTGACGGGGTGACGACGGCGGCGTAGACGGGGTCTCACCGTAAGATACGGCCGGCGGTGCGTCTACAGCGTCGGGAACGTCACCCTTTGGCAAGGCCGATCTCCTAGTGGACCGGCCCCATAGAACCGCGGGCTCGACCAGTTCTGAACAATAGCAACAGCGGCAGGCCCGCCAAGAGAACCAACCCGCTGTACAGGTAAATCTTGGAGAATGCGAGCATGCTTGATTGTACCGTTACTTGCCGATCGAGTATCGCCAAGGCCTGCTGCTGGGCGGTCATCGGGTTAATTCCGCGCGAGATCAACCCCCGGGTGATCATCGAAAGACGGCCCAGCGTCTCCGGGTCGCTGGCGCCGACATGCTCTACCAGCACGGATTTCTCGATCGACATGAATCTCGCCAGAAGCGTGGCCATTACGGCGATGCCAAGCGACCCACCCAACTGACGCATCAGATTGAACATGCCGGTGCCCTGAGCGAGGTCTTTCACTTTCAGGTCAGCCATCGTCGCGTTGGTAAGTGGAACGAAGATCAGGCCGAGTCCCATCCCCCGCAAAATCAGCGGCCAGAACAAATCGTATTGTCCGCTTGCCGACGTTAGATGCGACAGCTTGAGCATCGACCAGAAAAAGAGGAAGGCTCCCGCCACGACGGTGTAGCGCGCGTCGAGTCGCATCGCGTTTCGCCCGACGACTGCCATTGTTATCGCCGAAGCGATCGCGCCGGGGAGGATGATTTTTCCAGTCTGCCAGGCTGTCATCTGCAGCAATTGCTGCAGAAAGACCGGCAGAATGAACACCGAGCCGTAGAGGGCAAATCCGAGCAGCAGACCCAGACTGACGCCGGCGGTGAGCTGGCGACTCTTCAAAATCCGGAAGTTGATCACCGGTTCGTCGGTGGTCAGCTCGCGCCAGATAAGCGCGATGCCCGCGAGGAGCGCGGTCACGCCCAGAGCCGTCACCAGTCGCGAGTCCCACCAGTCGTAGCGCTCGCCACGCTCCAGCATCCACTGGAGTGAACCAACGCATAATGTCAGGAGGACGATACCCAAATAGTCAATCTTGTCCGCGCGCTCCTGGTGTTCGGCGTCATGGATGTAGGTCATCGTCAGAATGGCGGCGATGATTCCCAGGGGCACGTTGATGTAGAAGATCCAAGGCCAGTTGTAATTGTCGGTGATCCAGCCGCCGAGAGTGGGACCGAGCGTCGGGCCGACCATCACGCCAACACCGAAGATCGCCATCCCTGTCCCCGCTTCCTCGGGCGGGAACGACTCATAGAGCGTGGCCTGCGCGGTCGAGAGCAGCGCGCCGCCGCCGATTCCCTGGATCACTCGCCAGAAAATGAGTCCGAGTAGCGAGGATGAAGCTCCACAAAAGAAAGAGGCGACTGTGAAAAGGAGGATCGACCCTGTGAAGTAGCGCCTTCTGCCGAAGTACGCGGACAGCCAACCGGACATCGGAATGATGATGACGTTGGCGATGATGTACGCGGTCGAAACCCAGGCGATCTCGTCGAGCGTGGCGCCGAGGTTTCCCATCATGTGGGGAATGGCGACGTTGACGATCGAGGTGTCGATCAGCTCCAGCATCGCCGCCATCGTGACGGTGGCGGCGATGATGTACTTATGGGCGTAGCGGTCCTCGTGGGATGTCGCCATCCCCGAAGACTGAAGTATCGCCGTGCTCACCGGGTATCCACGTGCACGTTAGCCGACAGGCCCGGACGCAGCGGATGGTTGCCGCCGCACGGCTTGGTGACGGCTATTCTGACCGGGACGCGCTGGACGACCTTGGTGAAGTTGCCGGTGGCGTTGTCGGGCGGGAGGAGCGCGAACTTCGCTCCAGTCGCTCCACTCACGCTGGCGACCTTTCCCTCGGCGACGCAGCCACCGTAGGCGTCGATCTCGAACTCGACCGGCTGGCCGACGCGGATCTTGGAGAGCTGGGTCTCCTTGAAGTTTGCCGTCACCCAGACTCCGGTATCGGCGACGATGCTGAGCAAAGGCTGGCCGGGGGCGACGAGCTGTCCGACCTCGACCTGTTTTCTCGAGACTTCACCCGATGCGGGCGCGGTGATGCGCGTGTAATCCAGCTGCAGCTGCGCGTTCGCCGCCGCTGCGCGAGCGGCCAGGGTGCGAGCGTTGGCGACGCGGACACCTGCTTCAGCGGTGTTCACCGTTCCGCCGGCGGCGGCAGCCTGACGTTGCGCTGCCAGTAGGTTGGCGTGCGCGACGTCAGCCATTGCCTGTGCAGCATCGAGCTGCTGCTTGGAGATGATCTGCTTCGCGACGAGTTCCCTGGCGCGGGCGAGATCGGCGTCCGCCTTGTTGGCGTTGGCGCGCGCCGCACCGATCTGTGCGTCGAGTGCTGCGCGTTGTCCGGCAGCGCTCTGCACCTGTGCCTCCGCCTGTCCGGCGAATCCGTTCCCGCCGGCGGTAGCTTCAGCAGCCGCAAGATCCGCCTGCGCCTGCTGCATCCGCACCCGATAATCATCGTCCTCGAGCTGCACCAGCAGCTGACCGGCGTTGACGTGGTCGTTCTCGCTGACGCTGACGGTCTTCACGTATCCACCAACCTTCGCCAGGACGGGCACGATGTGGCCGTCAACCTGGGCGTTGTCGGTCGACTGGTGCGAGCGGCCGTAACTGATCTTCTGGAAAGCCCAGACGATAACGAGTAAGGCCGCAAGGCCCGCAATCGGCAGCACGAACTTCTTTTTCGACGAAGTCGTTTCGGTTGTTGAGGCGGCGGATCTGCCGTTGCGTGAAGGCTGATTCGGCGGTGGGGTTTCGGTTTCGAGTGCGGTTGCCATAGTGGTTCCTGATTCTGCTTAGTTGGATTTAAAGGGTCTGCGCAATTCTATCTGATGGTTGTAACGCTGCCGACAGCATGAGCGAGCGAGACTCGCGCGAGCTGAAACGCCGTCTCGGCGTCGTTGACGAGTGTGCGAGACGCTGTAAGCGCAAGCGACGCATTCACGACATCCGCGTTGCCGGCGACTCCAGCGTTGAAGCGATCGCGCGCCTGGGCGACCTCCTGCTCGGCGAGCCGGAGTCGTTCGGCGGCGGCATCGACTTGCTCACGCGCATTGGCGATGTCGAGCAGAGCACCGCGCACATCGACCTGCGCCTGCTGCTCGAGATCCCGGCGACGGATCTCAGCCTCCTTGACCACCGACTCCTGCTCCTGAACGCGAGCTTCGCGCTTGAAGCCGTCGAAAATCGGAAGCGTCACCTGGAGTCCCCAGGTGTACGTGGTGAGGAGCTTGCCACCGGTCTTGCCGATGACACCATCGTCCGCAACTAACCCGAGGGAGGGCAGTCGTTCCGCCTTGATGGCGGAGACTCCCTGCTTCGCAGCCTGGATCCGCTGCTCGTCGGCGATGAGGTCGGGCCGACTTCTCAGTGCCTGAGCGACGAGCGTGGCTTCGTCGGGAATTGCTTCGCCGGTCGCTTCCGGAGAGAGTGAATCCGTGAGCGCCACATCGGTCCCGACGGGAAGCGACAGCGATCGCAGCAGATCGAGATGCGCGTGGTCGCGCGCGTTACGCGACGCTATCAACGCTGCTCGCGTCGCGGCGAGCTGTGCCCGGGCGCGCGTCACATCGAGGCCAACCCCTGTTCCCGCCTGCAACTGCGACTGGGCTATGCGGAGCAAGTCAGTCGCGAGGACTGTGTCCGCCTGTCGCGCGCGGAGATCCGCATCGGCGCGCATCGCTCTGACGTAAGCGTTGGTGGCGATGTTAGCAGCTTGCTCCGCGGTGGCATCGGCGTCGGCATTCGACGATCGCGCCTGCGCCTGTGCCTGCCTCACGCGGCCGATGGCGCTGAAGTCGAGCAGGTTCTGCTGAACCCGTCCACGAACATCGACGAGGTTGACGGGCCCCTCGACCTGGCCGCGGGGATCGAACAGCGGCGGCTGGCCGGGCGGCGCCGGAAAATCGATGCCGAAGGTGGCAGTATTGAAAGTGCGGCCTGATTGCTGGACGTAGCTGCTCACGTTGGGCAAGAGGTCGCTCTTGCGCTCCCGCACGCGGGCTTGCGCCTCGTCGGCGCGGAGTCGTGCACCAAGGACGAGCACGCTCTGGCGGGCGGCGAGTCTGGCGGCGTCGCCGAGGGACAACGGGATCACTGCGCCGGGCTGATCGGCGGGACCGGGTGACGCGGAGCCGGGCTGTTGTGCTCCAGCTGCGGTCGAGGCGAGTGCGATCCATGCAACGGTCGCGAGCGCGCGGAAGCGCGCACCGGAAAGAATCTCAGTCATTGTCGAATGGAATGAACGAAGCTTCACCCGCGTCACCACCATCGGCTTGCGAATGGACTGTGGCGGGTGTGGTTATCGAGTGCAGGTAGAAGTGCGCGAGCTCGCGGAAAACTTCCTCGTCTTTTTTGTGGCAGAGGAGCGGCACGCCCGTGCGTTCGTCTCGCCAGATGCCGTTCTGCACGGTCAGAGCGACCAGCATGCGTGCGGCAATCATCGGATCGATGTCCCGGAATTCTCCGGCGTCTATGCCGCGGCGGATGATTCCACTCAGCAGTCTGAGACCGCGCGATACGACTTCATCGGCGTAGAATTGGGCGAGGTCGGGGAACTGGTGCAGCTCGCCCATTACCAGTCTGTAGATGGTGCTGAAGACAGGGGAGCGCACGAAGTTCCAGTAGCCGCGCATGGCGGCACAGAGCTGTTCGGTCGGTGTGCCCTGAGCGGTAACTTTTTCACCCGACTCGATCGCGGCGACGGCGGTCTGCCGGACCATCTCTCGAAAGAGCTCTTCCTTGTTGGGGAAGTAG
>JBKOVX010000052.1:0-2802 GCA_046724115.1 Gemmatimonadota bacterium
GGGGTGAACACATCTCCCGCGAGCAGGAAAGCGTGATCCTTCTCCAGCGCGGTGAGCACTTCGCTCAGCGAGCCGGGAGTGTTCTTGATGCCTTGCCGAGCCTCACCCTCGAGCTCGTATAGATCGGCGTCGATTGGCGCCGGCGGTTCGATCTTGTTACGGATCCCGTCGAGGCCCGCCATCAACAGTGCGGCGAACGCGAGATACGGATTGCACGATGGATCTGGCGCGCGGAACTCGATGCGCTTCGACTTCGGGCTCGTCGAGTACATCGGGATGCGGCAGATCGCCGACCGATTGCGCTGCGAGTAAATGAGATTGATCGGCGCCTCGAACCCAGGCACCAGCCGCCGATAACTGTTCGTCGTCGGGGCGCAGAGCGCCAGCAGCGCCGGAGCGTGCGCGATGAGCCCGCCGATGTACCAGCGCGCTTTCTCCGAGATCAGCGCGTAGCCCTTCTCGTCGAAGAAGAGGTTGGTGTCGCCGTTCCACAACGACTGGTGCACGTGCATCCCCGAACCGTTGTCACCGAACAACGGCTTGGGCATGAACGTCGCCGTGTAGCCGAGGTTGTGGCAGACATTCTTGACGATGTACTTGTACGTCAGCTGGCGGTCGGCCGTCTGCACCAGCGTGCCGAAACGGAAATCGATCTCAGCTTGTCCCGCGGTGCCGACCTCGTGGTGCTGCACCTCGACCGGCACGCCGGCCTCGATCAGCGCCAGCATGATCTTCGATCTCACATCCTGCAGCCGGTCGATGGGCGGCACGGGGAAGTAGCCTTCCTTGTGGCGCGGACGGTGGCCCAGGTTCGGCGTACCGTTCGAGCCCGAGTTCCAGATCCCCTCCTCCGAATCGATGTAGTAGTAGCCCTCGTGCGCGTTCTGATCGAAGCGCACAGAGTTGAAGATGAAAAACTCCGCCTCCGGTCCCCAGTACGACGTGGTCGCGATTCCGCTCGCCTTCAGGTACTCCTCCGCCTTGAAGGCGATGTAGCGGGGGTCGCGAGAGTAGCGCTGGCCCGTGATCGGATCGTAGACATCACAGATTATCGAGAGGGTGGGCACCTTCAGCACGGGGTCGACGAAAGCCGTCGTCGCGTCCGGCATGAGGAGCATGTCGCTCTCGTTGATCGCCTGGAAACCGCGGATCGACGAGCCATCGAAGCCAAGCCCTTCCGCGAAGAGGTCCTCGTCGAACGTCGCCGCCGGAAGGGAGAAGTGCTGCCACTGCCCCGGGAGATCGGTGAACTTGACGTCCACGACCTGGACGCCTCGCTCCTTGATCAGCGACAGGACTCGCTTTACCGAATCTTCCTGACTGGTCGATGCTCGGCTACGAGCCGTTTTATGATTATTCGACTCGCTGCTGCTGCGCGTCACTCTCGCCGGTTTCGTCTTCGTTGGCATGTGCTCCTCCCTGTACTCAGTGATGGCTCGTCTCGTGGTGGTGACCATACTATGCAGCCGGCCGCACTTCGTTGGCTATCACCACCGCTGAGGACACGTCGGCGTGATCGGGATAGGCGAGCGCTCCCATCTCCGGCAGATCGAGCCCGTGCTCCTCGACTATCGGCGAAACGCGATGTCCGTCTGTCAGCACCCCTGTGATTTTCCACGCGGCGTAGCCGGCGAGTCCCACCCAGAGGATGTTCGTCGTGATGCCGATCAACTGCGCGCCGAGCTGGCTGGCGTCGCCGTAGAAGAGACCTCTCACGTTGCCGGCGACGCCGTTGAATCCGTCGCCGTAGGTGCCGTCGGCGAGCAGGCCAACCGATAACACTCCCCACAGCCCGCATACCCCGTGCACCGAGCTGGCACCAACCGGGTCGTCGATCTTGAGCTTACGCTCGATGAAGACGACGGACGCGCAAACCAGCACGCCCGCGACACCTCCGATGAGGACCGCCGAAGGAGCGGTGACGAATGCGCAAGGTGCCGTAATCGCGACGAGGCCGGCGAGCGTTCCGTTGGCGAGCATCGATGGATCCGGCTTCCCGTAAAGTCTCCACACGTAGATCATCGCCGCGATTGCACCAGCGGCGCCCGCCAGCATCGTGTTGGTGGCGATGACCGCGATGCGCGAGTCAGTGCCCGCGAGTGTCGAGCCGGGGTTGAAGCCGAACCAGCCGAACGCCAGGATGAAGGTGCCGAGCAGCGCCATCGGGATGTTGTGTCCGGGAATGGCGTTGGCGGTTCCGTCGGCGTTGTATTTCCCGCGCCGCGGACCGATGAGTTTTCCGGCAACCAATGCCAGCACACCACCGGTCATGTGCACCACCGACGATCCGGCAAAATCAACGTGGCCGTGTCCGAGTCCGACGTTCTTGCCGAGTGCGGCGAGCCAGCCGTTGCCCCACACCCAGTTGCCGTAGATCGGATAGATGACCGCCGCCACGAAGACCGAGAAGATGCAGAAGGCGGAGAACTTCCATCTCTCGGCGGCCGCGCCCGTCGGAATGGTAGCGGCGGTGTCCATGAACACCATCTGAAAGAGGAAGTAGGCGAAGACCGATGCGTTGTAGGCGACTCCGGTCAGGAAGAAGCCCTGCATGCCGAACAGTCCCCACGCGTGGCCGCCGACGTTGACGCTGAACTCGGTGTTGAGCTTGTCATACCCGCCGAGTGTGCCCAGTGCGCCGATGCCGCCCGCCTGGATAGCGAAGCCGATCGCCCAGTAGGCGAGCATGCCGATCGCGTAAACCATGAAGTTCATGGTCATGGTGTGACCGGCGTTCTTGGAGCGCGTGAAGCCGGTCTCGACGAGCGCGAAGCCGGCCTGCATGAACATGACTAGAAATCC
>JBKOVX010000441.1:0-4806 GCA_046724115.1 Gemmatimonadota bacterium
TAGCTCGTCTGCTAGTCGGCCGCATGAGCGCTTCCTTCTCGGAGCGCCCCCGCATGAGCCCGGCGGACCCAGTTAAGCCCAGCCAGTCGGACGCGCGAGCGCGACAAATCGCCCGCCACCTGGTCAACAGTCGGCAAACTCAAGGAAAGACTGCCGACAGCCGTGCGCGTGCCGCTGCTGTCGCGTGCGAGGATCTCTACCGGGACCTCGCGCGGTGGGTCGGGCGCGACGGCTGTCACGCCCTCTTTACTCGTGCCCTCGCGCAGGCACGGACCGACCATCCGCAATTGGAGGACGTTCGGCTGCGGCCGCTGTCGGAGCCCTACGTTGAAGGCGTCGCCGAAACCATCATGTCGCACGGAGACGCAGCCGCCGCGGAGGCCCTCGAATCGATTCTCTTTCACCTCGTCGAACTACTCGGTCGACTCATTGGAGACGATATGGCAACGAACCTTATCGAGCGAAGCCTGACCGCGGCCGAGCCCGGCGACACAGAGCGCGATGACAGACGGGAGGAAGCGTGAACGGGGAGGAGAGAACGGTGATTCGAAGTTTCCCCAGCGGAGTGCCCGGGCTCGATACAGTGCTCGGAGGTGGATTACCGGAGTACTCCTTCAACTTGATCGCGGGCGGCCCAGGGTCCGGGAAAACGATTCTGGCCCACCAGATGATGTTCGCGAACGCGAGTGTCGAGCGACCCGCACTCTACTTCACTGTGCTGGGCGAGCCGACGCTCAAGATGCTTCGATATCAGCAACAATTCAGTTTTTTTGATTCCGCCCGGGTCGGGTCGGCTATCCAGTTCGTCAATCTCAGCGCCGAGGTGATGGAACAGGACCTGGGGGAAGTCCTGCAGCGGATCGTCGGCGAGACCGAGCGCGTCAAACCCGGCATTGTAGTCGTCGATTCATTTCGAACGATTCGCGGGCAGCGAAATGCCGCCGAGCGTGGGGAAACGTTCGAGCTCGATCAGTTCGTTCAGCGTCTCGCGCTCAATCTGACTACCTGGGAAGTAACGTCGTTTCTTCTCGGCGAGTACACCGAGGAGGAGCAGCGCAATCCTGTCTTCACTGTTGCCGACGGCATTCTATGGCTCTCTCAGGCCACGGACAGGAATTCCGTCGTTCGCAAGCTTCAGGTGGTGAAGACACGCGGCCGCGCACCGATGCCGGGACTCCACACGTTCCGCATCACAGACAATGGACTCCAGATCTTCCCGCGTATTCCAGAGCAGACACTCAAACGAGCGGTGCAAAAGCGCGACCGACTGTCAACGGGAGTGCCGGGATTGGACGAGATGATCGGCGGCGGTGTCATTGCCGGCGATGCGGTGATGCTCACCGGACCCGCCGGGAGCGGCAAGTCAACCGTCGCCACGCAATTCATGGCGGCCGGATTGGCCAACGGAGAAACCGGAGTGATCGCGGTATTCGAGGAGTACCCGGAGGAGTATCTTGCCCGCGCCAACGCGAGGAATTCTGAAGTCGGCAAGATGCTCAAAGCAGGTGCGCTCGAGTTGATCTACCTGCGTCCGCTCGATCTTTCTGTCGATGAAGCGCTGGCGGCAATTCTCGAGGCAGTGGAACGACTCAAGGCAAAGCGCGTGGTCATCGACTCGCTGTCTGGCTTCGAGGTCGCCCTCGCCCCGACCTTCCGGGAGGACTTTCGCGAGTCGCTCTACCGCCTCGTGGGAACGTTGACTGCCACCGGGGTTACGGTATTCATGACGGCGGAAGTCTCCGAGGCCTTCTCCGAGGCGCGCTTTACCTCAGAAAACGTGTCGTTCATCACCGACGAGATCATCGTCCAGCGGTACGTCGAGATCAAAGGTGAGCTGCGGCGAGTCATGGCCGTAATCAAGATGCGCGGCAGCGACCACACCCATGAGTTCAGGTCGTACGAGGTAACGGCCAAGGGAGTGGTGGTCGGTGGTCCACTGACCGAGTACGATGGAATAATCACCGGCGTACCGACGTTGCGCTCGAAATCGGCGGGCGCAAAACGAAGCAGGTAGGTCGAATGAGCTCCCGCGGTGGACGAGGTGTCGAAGGCGCGACCGAGCTTTCAATTCAGGAAGCGTTGCGGCGCTGCATGCAGCAAGCTCCGCTGCCATTCGCCATTACTCGCGGTCCCAGTCACACCCTCGTTTACGCCAACTTTGCCTTCCGTCGCCTCGTCGACTTCGCCGACGCCGATGCTCTCGGCGCTCCAGTTACCACGACGTTTGGCGCGACCGAGAGCCAGGCGCTGAACGCACTCCTCGATCGCGCGCTTCGCGATGGCGTCGAGCTATTGGATCAGCCTCTGGGACCCGCGGACGCGACCGCGAGCAGCTGGCGATGCAGTGTGTGGCCAGTGATCACCAAGAACGGCCAGACCGAGGCTATTGGCCTCGAGATCCGCGAGGCAAAACCGCCGGACGCCGAGCTCGAGCTGCAACGCCAGGTTGCGGAGCAGTTGCTTCTCGGCGCGCTGCGCGAACGGGGACTGGCCGAAGATGCCGAGGCAGCGCGCCGCAAGGCGGCGTTTCTGGCTGAGGCAGGTCGCTTGCTGGCGCAAACCGTGGATCAGGCCAGTACCCTTCTCGCGTTGACGAAGCTCGCACTTCCGACTCTGGATGCCTGGTGCATCGTCGACATTCTGGAAGAGGGTGGCGCGATCCATCGCCTGGGGATCTACCACCCCGATTCGGAAAAGCAGAAGCTGACGCGGCAACTGGAAGCGACGTGGCTGCCCGAGGCGGAAGATCCGTTTGGCGCCCCGGCAATGCTCCGCAACCCGCGGACGATCGCCATCACCACGGACATCGAAGCTACGCTTGCCGCGACAGCTCACAGTCCTGCGAACCTGCACATCCTGCGTCAGCTCGGGATCGGATCGCTGCTCACCGTACCGCTCGTCGCCCGCAGAAAGCTGCTGGGCGCAATCACTTTCGTCGGCGCTGAGCGCGGTGTGGCCTACAGCCCCGAGGACATACAACTAGCCGAAGATCTCGCGTCGCGAGGAGCGCTCGCGCTCGACAATGCGCAGGTATATGATCTCGCACTTGTGCTCCAGCGGAGCGCCGAAGCCGCGAACAGGGCCAAGACAGCATTCCTCGGCGCGATGAGCCACGAGCTGCGCACGCCACTCAACGCCATCGGGGGCTACATCGAGCTCCTCGACATGGGCCTGCGCGGACCCGTGACGGAGAGACAGCGGGCAGATTTTGCCCGCGTGAGAACAAATCAGCAGCACCTCGCGTTGCTCATCACCGAGATCCTCACCTTCGCGCGAGTCGGCAGCGGACGGGTGTCCTACGCGCTCGTCGACGTGAAAGCCTGCGATGCGGTGCAGCGCGCCGTCGAGCTGGTCGAGCCTCTCTTCGCGCAGAAGGGCCTCACGTTCGACGGGACATCGGGGGACTCGAGCATTGCAGCCCGGGGTGATCCAGAGCGAGTGACTCAGATTCTGGTGAATCTTTTGTCCAACGCCATCAAGTTCACGCCGTCCGGCGGCCATATCAGCGCCGACTGCGCGGCGACAGATGACACTGTCACGTTACGGGTCAGCGACACCGGTGTCGGGATTGCCGCGAAGAAGCACGAGACCATCTTCGAGCCCTTCATCCAGCTGAAGGAAGGTCTCGCCGAGCGCGAGAGCGGAGTTGGGCTGGGATTGGCGATCAGCCGCGACCTTGCCCGGGCAATGCACGGCGATCTCACGGTAGAGAGCGCCGAAGGGGAAGGCGCGCGGTTTACGCTCTCTCTTCCGCGCGGGGACGGAAGTCCGGCCTCTGACAGGCGACGTCGAGTGGCAGACAGACGAAGTGGTTCGCGTGAGAGGCGACGCCGACCCCGCGATCCGGATCAGCCATGAGATTTTGACGTCTTTTTGACGTCGGAAATCTCTTACTTCCTCGGGTATTTTGAAGCGGCCGATGAGATCTCATCAGGTAACAGGCGTGAGCCACGGCACTTACAAATGGAAAGTTCCGAAATCGAGATTTCGGGCCCAAACGTGCAGTGATTGTCAGTGCAATCTGAAATGGGTTGGGCGCAGGAGTTTGGCCTCTCGCGTTGCCGTTCTGCGGTAGATCCTCGCACGCAGGGGCCGGCGAATTCCGACGGGGTGTTCTGGAGATAGTCACATGCAGAAGATCAACAACAAAGGGCAAGTCGCGCGCAGCGTTCGCTTCGACATCGCGACAGACAAGAACGAAGAGTTCCATACGATATTCAGAAACGACGTCCTTCCGATCCTGAAGACGCAGGATGGCTTTCGTAACGAGCTGCTGTTTCTTGACGATCAGCACGTTCTCGCCATCAGCGTCTGGAACAACCTGGATTCGGCACGTAAGTATGAATCCGCGACGTATCCTCAGGTGGACAAGACGCTCCGCCCGGTGATGGTCGGCAAGCCGACGATCGAGACGTACCAGTACGATTCGCTGTCGACGACGGTGTAAGAAGAGGGAAGAGGGAAGAGGGAAGGGGGAAGAGGGACTGAAACAGGTCCCTCTTCCCTTTTTCTTTCTCTGTTCGAATTCTGCTTTCCCGCTTCCCCCTTCCCCCTTCCCCCTTCCCGCCCTAGCTGACTTCCAGCCTCGGGACATCCTTCGATGTCATTGCCGCCAACGCAAAAATTGCAATTTGATCGATTACGCTTTGCCGGTTCCTCCGCCAAAGCGTGTGGGGATGCTCGGTGCGGTATGCGACAGCCACTCCGGGCAATCCCTTGATGGCGGCTATGTCCTGAGCAACGTCTACGAACGAGATGGTCGGAAACGCTCTTCTCAGCAGGGCGTCGCGCGACTGACCTGTAAAG
>JBKOVX010000018.1:0-3160 GCA_046724115.1 Gemmatimonadota bacterium
CGTTCTTGGCGCCGCGAGGAGTCCCTCGGCGAGCCACCTTCCCGCGCCAGACGAGGATGTGAAGCTCGCCCAGTGCCGCGTCTTCGGTGGCGTCAGCAAACCACGAGACACTCACGGCGGCGTCCGTAGCCTGCAGGACGCATCCTGTCGGCGTGCGATGTTGTTCGATCGACCCTTTTAATTGGTCGACGCGCTTGAGCACTCTTTCGGGTGCCAGTGCATCGAGGAGCGCCGTCACTGAGCGCTGAACAACGTTCTTGGTCTTCGCGCTCGGCGAAGTGCTCCATTGGGGCATGCGGGGGCTGGTGGGGTCTGTCATGTGTCGGATTGGCTGTCGGCGCCGGTGCCGGTGAAATCTCGGCCACCGTTTGTCCAATGCAACGTTAGCACCGTTGAGGCGATCGCGCATGGCGGTGGTGCGGGAGGCGGTGGTGCGGGAAGCGGGAAGCGGCAGGCGGGAGGCGGGAGGCCCGAAACGGCCAACGGGCAACGGGGAGCGGGAAGCGGTGTCGAAATTCGTTCAAGTTTTCGTCGAAACTTGAACGAATTTCTAACGCGCGCGGATATAGTGCAGACCCACCACGCCACTCGGGTACGGAGTCGCCGACGCGAGGCTGAACGTCGTGTGCACGCCGTCGGGCAGCACCCGCTTCCCGCTCCCCAGCGCCAGCGGGTACATGGTCAGATGCAGCTCGTCGACGAGATCGTTCTCGATCAACGCGTGGACAAGCTGGCTGCTGCCGTCGGTGAGGATGTTCTTCCCCGCCTCCGCCTTCAGCTTGCGAACTGACTCGATCACGTTATCGCGGATGATGGTGGTGTCGCGCCAGATCGGCTTCTTGAGAGTCTTAGACACCACGTATTTCCTGGGCGCGTTCATCATGTCCCCAAAAAAGTCGCCCTTGGCCATGGGCTCGAACGCCTCGGCGTGCGTGACGTAGGTGCGACGACCGAGCAGGAACGCATCGACATCCTGCATCAGCGAGCCGAACGCCTTGCCGATGTCGTTATGCCAGTATGGGATCGTCCAGCCGCCGTACTCGAACCCTCCATCGCGATCCTCATCCTTGCCGCCGGGCGCCTGCATCACGCCGTCCAGCGAAACGAACTCGTGCACGATCAGCTTTCTCATATCGACCTTTCCGTTGGTTTTGTGCCTTTTCTATCAGGACACTAATGCGACGAACGGAGCCGGGCGTTTTCGACTGGAGTAGTGGACCGTGCGCCTAGATGCCTGCATTCACATCTGAGCGCGACGCAGTTCGAAACGCCCAGATCGAAAGCGAACCGACAATGATTACTGCGATGCCCGAGCACCAGAGCGGAATGTCGACGCTGGCAACCTGAACCGGCCATCGCAGCAGGAGTCTCAACAGCTGAACTAAGGTGAGCAACGCAAAGAAAGCTCCCGAGACCATCACGTAACGTCGCATGCTGCCTCCTTGATCAACTATGAATCACTGAACTGAGTTCTTCCGATAGGAGCCGAGGAGCGCGCCGGTGCCAATGAGGAGAGTGCTCAGAACCGGGCCGACGGGACTCGACAAGGTGTTCACGACAACCACGCACGCCGCCAGAAATCCGATGGCCGTGCCGAGGACAGTCGTCCAATATTGAGATCGGTCGATCCAGCGCCGCCAGAGAGCAATCCGTGCGACGAGCATCGACGCAATTAGTCCACCGAGGATTCCGCCCGCCCAGAGGCCCGTTTTCCCGAACGAGTGACCGGCCATCGATCCGACCGCACCGCCGGCGCCGCCGAGCAAGCAAGCGATGACGAAGAGGGCAACGCGGTTCATCGTGGACATTGTTCTCTCGTCAGGCCGATTGCGCCCGATCTTCAAACGCAGCTATCTGCTCCCACCTCGCTGCGTCACCAACATGAATCACGCCGCCGGCGAGAACCTGCGCGAATGCGCCGCCACGCCACTCGGGACGCAGTGCGGCTTGCAAGCCAGGCGTCACTTCTTCCATGCGCTCGCACGGCGCCACCTCGCCCCCGATCGCAAGCCGGGCGTTTCCGACCACCAGGACGCGCCCTCGCGTCTGCGTGAGCCGCACTCCGCTGAGGAGGATATTCGCCCTGCGAAACGCGGGATCCTTGTCGACGCCGAGCTCGTTCATGCAGGCTGCCCAGGCCTCGGATTCGAGCAGCGTCACCTGACGACGCCGGCTGCGATCTGCACTGCCGGCAACGCCCTGACCCTCGACCAACGTCGCTTCGGCGACGCTATCCATCGGTCCGCGATGCGAGCGCTTGATCCAGATAGCTTCTACGCGGCCAGTCACTTTCGCGTCCGCTCACTCTGAAATCGGGAAAAGCAGCTCATTGCCGTCAGGATCGTCGACCTGGACCACGTCGTAACCCCACCAGGATTTCTTGCTGGGAACGTTGCGCGCGACCATTTCCTCGCGAAGGTCCCCAAGCCCCTCCGGGGTGAGCTCGATGAACAGCCGCGCCTTGTCTCGGCGCGTGGAGTCCTCGCAGAGGATGATCTCGCATTCTCCGTGATTGACCTGGCAGACAGTGCCCGCGCCGTCATCTGAGTGCCAACCCTTTTCGAAGCCGAGCATGTCGACGTAGAAACGAGCTGCGCGGTTGACGTCGCTGACGAAGAACACCGGTCGCGTGTACCAGCGGTGAACGATCTGATTTGTCACTGTTTGCTCAGTCATGATTCGATCCTGGCGATTACGGGAAATGCCGTCCGGGAGTCGAACCCGGTGGAGGCTCCGGCGCCCGTTTAAATCGTGGGAGTCGAACCCACTGCGTCGGCCTTCCTCTGGCGAACCGCGCCACGGCGAATGAAAGGTAAAACGAAACTCGGAGGAGGGTGTCCGGGGCGCTACCAACTGACGTTTCTTGCGTCAACCGAGCGCCGCATCTCCGGTGAGCATAGATGGAGGTCGTGCACCTGAATGATGAGCGCACGGAGCCCATCGACGCTGCCTTTGGAATGCCGCTCCCCGCGAGCGAAGTAAGCCATGTCTCCACGCGAGATTGAAACACGTTCGCCGTCCGCGGCGACCCAGCCGCTCCCCTCGAGGCAAAGGAAAAGCTGACCAAAGCCCGCCACATGCGGGCCGATCTCACCGCCGGCACCAATCTCAACGATATGGAAGTGTGCCTCGCCGCTCCCCGTGGCTAGCTCCGCGGCGC
>JBKOVX010000086.1:0-5276 GCA_046724115.1 Gemmatimonadota bacterium
AGAGGGGGCTAGCCACTGCAGAGCATCAGAGGCTTGGAACGACACTTGTATTAATCATCTGTACAGAAAACACCAATCAACGAGGACTCGATCGACGGATGATGATACCACGTATGACTTTAGCAGCGCTGGCCATTTTCGCGGCGGGACCCGCGTGCGCTACCGCAAGGGGGCAAATCGAAGTCCCGCAAACAGCCCCCACGGCCGGAAGAGATAGCGGTAAGCCCGAGCCGAGCGCGTTCGTGAAAGAGGCCCCGCTCGAGCTTAACGCAAATCTTAGTAACCGCACCATCACCGCCAGCCAGGGCAACGCCACGCTCGCGACTTACTCAGTTGCTATTGGCCAGCCGAAGTATCCGACGCCTCCAGGGATCTACATGATCAGAAAGATCGTTTGGAATCCGAGCTGGAAGCCGCCGCCGGGCTCAGCATGGGCGAAAGGAAAAACCGAGAAAGGGCCAGGCGAACCCGGCAACCCGATGAAAGTCGTAAAGATCTTCTTTAAGGAGCCTGACTACTACATCCATGGCACCGATGACGTCGAAAGCCTGGGCGGTGCCGAGTCGCATGGGTGCTTGAGAATGGATCCTAACGAAGTTGCCGCCCTCGCGAAAATGATTATGGATCATGGCGGCGAGCCACGCGGCGAGAACTGGTTCTGGCGCATCATCCACTTCCGGCGTCAGGAAGAAGTCGTATACCTGGACAATCCGGTTTCGCTCGTAATCAGTGACTAACTCGTGAGATAAAAAGGGCCGACGTAATCCGTCGGCCCTTTTTTGTTTCGTCCGAGGTGGAGTCAGCTGGTGCGGTGTGCCTGTCTCGACGCGAGCAAACCCGCCAGCGCACCAGCCAGGAGCTTGAGCGCTGACGCCAACAGATACGCGCTTGGCACTCCCTGGTGACCGGCGATCGACCCACCGATCGAAAGCGCGATCGCCGCTATCGCCACCACCACGCCGTGGGCGACGAACCGCGCCGATAGAAAGCGCATCAGACGACGGGCGAAGAGATAGACGTAAACCGTGCCTCCAATCACGCCAAGTATGGCGCCAGTGCGCTGAGCGAATGCCACGTAATCTTCGTCGCTTAGATTGCGCGCGATCAAATAACGGTAGGCCAGCACGACGGCGATGATCGTGAAGATGGTGGCGATCTCAGCGAGCAGCCCGTAACCGATCGCGCGCAACCACCTGTCGTTCTGCGGTGCGTTTTCCTGCGCATTCTGCGGCGTCGTCATCGTTTACTTCACCGTGAAGGGAACCGTGTACTGGCGATCGTCCCACGTGAAGCTCATTAGACCGCCCGTTCCCTGCGGGACTACTCCGATAACGAACTGATCGACTGGAGGCGATACCTGCTTGCCGGCCAGATCGACACGCGCGAAATCCTTGTCGGCGTGGTAGTCGGTTCCCCACTGCCCGGTTTCGCTGTTGAAGATCAACTTGCCGCCGCTCGGAGTCGGCACCGTCCACAAGGTATACTTTCCGGCGGGCACCACCGTCGATCCGAAAACCAGATCCTTGTCGGTGGTGAACATCGTTGCCGCGTTCGCTCCCGTCCGCCAGACCTGATTCCAGGGAACGATGTTTCCGAAGATCACTCGACCACGCTTCAAGGGTCGACTGTACGCGACGGCGAGATTCGCGCCAGCAATTGTCGCTTTGACTGTGTCCGGCGGCGACATCTGCCCCATCGCACCGCCGTGCGCGACTTCGGTCGCCGCCCACGATTTGACGACGTTGTCGAAATCGATGTTCGGCACGCGCTCGGCGACGGTCTTCACCGTCGTCGCGCTCGCGTCGAGTCCCACTATCCTGCCCCGTGAGTCTACACGGGCAACCTCGGTCCAGCCCGGAAAGAACGTGCTGGTAAACGAGACGGAATCGGCACCGCGCCGACGCAGAATGATCGCTGGTACGGCACCGCCGCCGGGTGAGACCAGCGCGTACGAAACGCTGTCGCGACCGAGCCTGGCCGCCGCGAGCAGCTGCTCATAAATCCCGTACGAGGTTGGTTCGACCCCGATCATCGGAGCGGCCCAACCTCGATACGCCTTGCGACCACTCGATGCCGTATCCGCCTGTCCGTTGCGTTGGACTTCGATCACCGCGAGGGTGTCGCCGAACCTGGTCACGGTCTGCATCACAGGTGGGCCCTTGGGATCGGTGCTCGGCCGGCGAGTCGAGGTGGTCAGCGTCCTGATTTGCCCCTGAGGGCTGAGGTCCGCGACGTAGTGAATCGTGCGAACGCGCGGGTAACGAAGTAGGAGATCACCCTCGAGCTTGTTGCTCGTGCGCGTGTAGCGCTCGACGGCTACAGTGTCGACACCGAGACGCGTGACAATGTAGGCGGGAGCGGTACTCTGCGCCGCAAGCGGAGCCGCGGCGAACAAGAGAAATGCGGCCGAAGCGGATTTTGCTGACATGGGAGCATCCTGCTGCAAGAGCGTGAGGGTTTTGACACCGGCCCCAGATACTGCAGCCCGGCGCACGCCCTTGCAACTGTCACACAGTCGCTACTACGTCCGCAGTTGCTCCCGTGTCCAATCCCGCCGTCGCGGCAACGTCGAGTGCCGCCGTGAGGTCTTCGACGAGATCGTCGCCGTCCTCGATGCCGACCGACAATCTCAGGAGTGAATCCGAGATGCCGGCTATCCTCCGCGCTTCTTCATCCATCGACGCGTGGGTCATCGTGGCCGGATGCGCTATCAGGCTTTCGACACCGCCAAGCGATTCCGCGAGGGTAAAACACTGCAGCTTGTTGACGAACCGTTCGACGCCTGCAATGCCGCCGCGGATCTCGAAGCTCACCATTGCTCCGAAACCATCCTGCTGGGCGGCAGCGATCGCATGGCCCGTATGCTCTTTCAAGCCCGGGTAGTAAACCCGTTTCACCGCGGGGTGACCATCCAGCGCGTCGACCACTCGCGTTGCGTTCTCGCAGTGGACGCGTATCCGCGCGTGAAGCGTCCGGACGCCGCGCAACGTGAGAAAACTGTCAAACGGCGCGCCGGTGATTCCAAGACAGTTCGCCCACCACGCCAACTCCTCGGCGAGTGCCGCCTCTGCCGCGATGACCGCGCCGCCCACCACGTCGCTGTGGCCATTCAGGTACTTCGTCGTCGAATGAACCACCAGATCCGCTCCGAATTCGATCGGCCGCTGGAGAGCCGGTGAGAGGAAGGTGTTGTCGACACAAACGATGGCTCCCGACTCGCGGCCAGCACTGACGACCGTCGACAAGTCAGTTATCCGCAGCAGCGGATTGCTCGGTGTTTCTATCCATAGAAGCTTCGGCTTTCGCTGACGGATGTTGTCCGCCGCGGTGTCGCACGTGAGATCGACGAACGAGACGTCGAAGTGTCCGCGCGCAGCCAGCGACCGGAGTATCCGATGAGTGCCTCCGTAACAGTCGTGAGCGGCGAGGATGAGATCACCGGGACGCACCAGCTGGAGAACGAGCGCCACGGCCGACATACCGGTGCTCGTCACCACTCCGCCTTCCCCTCCTTCCAGCTCGGCGAGCGCGTTTGCCAGGTACTCTCGTGTCGGATTGCCGGTGCGGGTGTAATCGTAAAGGCGTTTCTTGCCGAACCCGTCGAACGCGAAGGTCGACGAAAGATGGATTGGCGGTACCACCGCGCCGTGATGAAGATCGGCCGCAATGCCGGCGCGCACGGCGCAGGTCGATGGCTTGCGCTGTCGGCGCGATGAGAAGCTTCGCAGTTCGTCTGTCATGAGAGTCTCTCCGGCGCGGCGCCGAGCAATGCTTCGATGAACGCGCCGATGCGCTGCCAGTCTCCCAGGAACGCATCATGGCCGAAAACCGAATCAAGCTCGATCAACTGGCTCGGGCCTCCCAACCTGCGCGCAAGCTCCCGCGATTGGGCGAGGGGAACGAGGCGGTCACCACTGACGGCGATGACCGTCGTCGGCACCGTGATTTCCTCCGGTCGCACGCTATGGAGGTCCAGCGATAGCGAGAGCGAGTTGTAGCGCTCGGACGTCCAGCGGTCGGCGAATTGTTCGCCTCTCGACTGCAGGTACCGGCCGATTCGACCCTCGAAGGTCGTGGCGTCGAGGCGATCGTCGGCTCCGACTCGCTCCTCGAAATAACGAGGCGTGAGATAGCTAGTCATCGCGATGCCTCGGGCGATCGACAGTGCGTCGCGTTCGCGGCCCACCGCCGTTCCAAGCTCGACGACTCGACGTTGCAGATGTCTGAGAGCAGTCGCCATCGGATCGCTCTCGTGCGCTGCGCCGATCACGATCAGACGATCGACGCGTCCGGGAAAGAGAGCGCCAAAAGTCAGCGCAACCATGCCGCCGTACGACGCACCGACGAGAGCGTGTATGCGCTCGATCGAGGCATGATCGAGCGCCGCGCCGAGCGCAACTGCCTGATCCTCGGTCGTCACCGGCTGTTGGCCAACGGCGTGCGCGAGATAGTCGATGGAAATGACGCGGAATTTGCGCGTGTCGATTGCGCGCTCAACTCCGACTACCGTTTGCCACCAGCCATCTCGCGGATCGACTGGCGAGGAGGTCACATGCTTCGACGCCGAGATGCCGCCGAGCACCGCGATAACGGGAGCGCCGTCAGGGCCAGTTATCTCGTACTCGACCTCGCTCGGCTTCGGTCCAAGCCCGTGTATGGGCGCCCTTGGCGAATTCAGATCAGCGTCGATCGTCGGTGCGCCAACAGGTTCGGCGTCGCGCACCAGCGCCAGCGTGCTCATTGGGCCACCTCCGAGATGTCAGTGCAGTCGTAACGGGCGACGCAAGGCGAAGCATTCGCGGCCTCGAGCTGGTTCAGAAGCCGCTGCACTCGCTCCCACTTTGCCGGATGAGTGATGAGCAACGTGTAGTCGCCGTGATTTCGAGTGTGGGCAGAAGAGACGTGCGCGTTCCCCGCGGCATGGGTCAGGGTGTCGCAACCAACGCGGGCGGCGATGAGCCACCGATGCTCACGTGTATCCGATACCGACTCGAATTTCGCCGCTCCGACACCGCGATCGTTGGGGGGAGGCGATGTGCGGACAAGATCGCTCAACAACGCTGCCGCGGTCGGCGCGGCGCCCGCACCTGGTCCCGAGACGCTCAGCGGAGAAGACCACCCCAGATCGACCTCGACCCGATTGTCCTCGAACGTTGTCCGAGCGAAGGCGTTTGACTCGGGAACGATTGTGGGCTCGATGGTCGCGATTACCTGGCTGTCTTCCAAACGCGTACACTCGGCAATGAGGCGGAGCCGACCACCGACAGCGTCGGAAC
>JBKOVX010000284.1:0-3913 GCA_046724115.1 Gemmatimonadota bacterium
CGCTGAAGCTGGAGCCAGCTGCCTTAGGCGGAGTGTGCGGAAGCGCGAGCGAGTACACCGCCATCACAATCGAGGCACCCGAGGCAAGTCGCATCGGAAGAACGAGCGCGTCTGCGTGAAACACCGCGCCAACGAGTGTTCCCGCGACGATCCACCCGATAGTCCCCAGAACCCGAATGAAGGGGAAATCACGACCGGGATCGGTCACGTGATGAAACGAGATCGAGTTGGTGAGGGACAGCGTCGGCATGTAGCAGAGCGCGTACAAAATCAGCAGCGGGTAGAACGAGCCGAACGACGTCTGCAGCGACACCAGGTACATCACGATGCCGCCGATGAAGTGCAGCAACGCCAGAAGCTTTTCACTCGAGAAGTACCGATCGGCGACGACGCCCATGAAAAACGGCGACACCAGCGCGGCGATGGCCGTTGCCCCGTAAGCGAGACCGATCTCGCGATCCGTAAAATGGAGCGTCTGCCCCAGGTACGTACCCATCGTCACGAACCACACCCCCCAGATGAAATACTGGAGGAACATCATCGTCGAGAGTCGTACTCTGGAGTTCACTTTATCTCCCGGATGCGGACGTTGCGGATAGACAGCGTTCCATCGTGGTCCCCCTGTATCGCGATATATCCCTTCGCTGCTTTGCCGTAGTTGGGATAAGCCGAGAACTTGCTCGCCTTGACTTTCTCCACCCAGTCGGCACTTCCCAGCTCGTACTCGAGAAGCTTCTGACCGTTGAGCCAATGCTGGACCGAGTTTCCGTTGACGACGATCAACGTGGAATTCCACTGATCCGCGGGCTTTACGACGCCTGGTGGCGAGGGGTACAGCGCGTAATCAGCGCCCGCCGATGTGAGCCTGCTCTTGCCGTCCGGATGACCGGCGTCGTCGAGCAGCTGGTACTCGGGCGCGCTCCAGTAAATGTGATCGTACTCCTCGGTGCCGCGATAGAAAACTCCGGAGTTGCCGCCCGGACTCAGCTTCCAGTCGAGCGCGAGCTGAAAGTTCCCGAATTGATCCTTGGTGACGATGTCTTCGACGGACCCCGTCTTGGTAAGGACGCCGTCGACGATCCGCCAGCCAGTTGGCATCGTTTGAGTTTTGTATCCGCGCCAGGCAGACGTGCCCGTTCCGTCGAAGAGCGGGCGCCAGCCGGCCGCGCGCTGTTCAGCCGTCAAAGTAGTCGCTCCCGTCGTTGACGCATTCGCGCTCTCCGCCGGTGGATTGTTCCCCGTCGTCGAGCATGCGGTGATCGCCAGCGCTAATTGTGTGATCGTTGCCGCCCGAGCGGCAGCTCCATGAATCATGGTTTTGAGGTCCTCGCGAAGAGTTTTCAGACCGCCCAACCGGCGCGATAGTCTCGCGTCAGGTACTGATTTGCTTCGGCGATGTTGGTGACGCGCATCTGCTCGCCGTCGTACAGGATCTTCCTGCCTTGCCCGGTGCGAAGCGCAACGATGCCAAGCAGCATCGTTTCAGTCAGCTGGGCGGCGTACTCGATCGGCGAGCTCGCCTTCGCCTCGCCCTTGATCGCTTTCACCCAGTTCAGCTCGTGACTCCAGGGAATCCGCGCGTAGGTCTTGGGGACGAGCGAAGCAGCTTCGGTCAGAGATATCGGGAAGAGCCGCGGATTGGCTCCGTAGGTGTCGTTCATCAGAATCCCCTTATCTCCGATGAAAATCACCCCGCCCTCACTCTTAAGAGTGACGTCATCCGGCAGCACGTCGGGCCGCGGCGGATAAAGGCCGCCGTCATACCAACTCAGTTTCACCGGCGGCTGCGCCCCTCTCGCTCCGAACTGATAGTGCACCGCCGTCGCGACTGGATACGAGACCGGGCGATTGTAGCCGCGCGCTTCGCGACTTCCAGCGGGCGCCTTCGGATCGGGCGGTATTGGCATCGTTCCCCACTGGGTCGATGTCGCTTCGATGCTCTCTGGGTAAGTAAGCCCAAGCGCCCAGAACGGATGATCGATGAGATGCGCGCCCATGTCGCCGAGCGCTCCGACACCAAAGTAGACCCAGCCGCGCCAGTTGAACGGGTGATAGATCGGGTGATACGGGATGTCCTCGGCGACTGGCCCGACATAGAGATCCCAGTGCAAACCCGGCGGGATCGGATACGATCCCATCGCCGACGCCAGCACCTGGTTCACGTAGCGGAAACTCCACGGATTTCCAAACGGGCTCGGCGGAGGCGACGGTGGCGGGCCGCCAACCGGTCGCGGAACACCCTGCGGCCAGTAGACGACGGGACGATT
Source organism: Gemmatimonadota bacterium (assembly GCA_046724115.1). GTDB lineage: Bacteria > Gemmatimonadota > Gemmatimonadetes > Gemmatimonadales > Gemmatimonadaceae > UBA4720. The sequence continues at coordinate 2,268 of JBKOVX010000284.1, forward strand.
CGTCCAGACGTGTACTTCCCGCACAGGCCCGATAATGCCGGCCTGGATCCACTCGTTGACGAGACGCGCTCCTTCACTCGAGTGCCCCTGATTTCCCATCTGCGTGATGATCTTCGGATTCGAGAGAGCGAGATCGCGGAGCACCCGCGCTTCGTGCACTGAGTACGTGAGCGGCTTCTGCACGTAGACGTGCTTGCCACTTTGCATCGCTGCCTTCGCTACGACGGCGTGGAGGTGGTCTGGGGTAGCGATGACGACGCCGTCGATGTCCTTCTGCTTCTCGAGCATCTCGCGGAAATCCGAGTAGCGCGCGGCCTTGTCGAATTTCTGCTTGAGTGTGATTCCTTCTGGCCTGTCCTTCTTCTGGTCGTCCTTCAGCTTCTCGGCGACCTTGCTCTCGGAGAACGCGAAATCGACGTCGGCAAAGGCGACCAGGTTCTCGGTCTTGGCCAGCTCGAGCGCGTTCTCGGAACCCATACCACCGAATCCGACCACCGCAAAGTTCATCGTGTCGCTCGGCGCCTGATAACCGACTCCGCCAAGCACGTGTCGCGGAACGATCATGACTCCAAGGCCGATCTTACCGGCGTCGGAAACGAATTGACGGCGCGTGACCTTCTTACGCGTCATTGCGGGTAGCTCCTCCCGTATGAGAGTGTAGGCCGGTGTTGTCGGCTAGAATGTCAGTGCGTGCAGGTATCTGGCGCTATTGGTGATCGTGGCAATCGGGTTCGCCGGCTGATCGTGCTCGACGAAGTAGTGCTTGATGCCAGCCTTGTCGCTCTGCGCGAAGATGGTGGCGAAATCGATCTTGCCGCTTCCGACATCGACCATCTTGTTGTCGGGTGGACCGGCCGAGTCCTTGACGTGCACCATCTTGAAGCGGCCCGGGTAGCGGCTGAAGAAGTCGAGCGGATCGCCGCCGCCGAAAACCACCCAGTAGAGATCCATCTCGAAATCGACCAGAGACGGATCGGTTCCGCTGAGCAGCAGATCGTACGGCCGCACACCGTCGATTGGTCTGATCTCGAAGTCGTGGTTGTGGTAGGCGAAGCGGAGGCCCTGCGATTTTGCCTGAGCCGCAAACGTGTTGAGCATGCCCGGCAGTCGCTTCCAGTCATCGAGAGTCTTTCTTCTTTCTTCCGGCAGCCAGGGAAGCGTCGCCCACTCGTTGCCGATCGCTTTCGCGTCGGCCAGCACGGAGGGGTTTTTCTCAAACACGTCGAGCCCCAGGTGGGACGAGGGCGAAGTGAGATTGTTCTGGCTCAGCAGCGCTGTGATCTGCGCCGGGGTGCGCCCAAAATACCCGGCGAACTCGACCTCCTGATAACCGGCGGCTGCGACCTTGGCCAACGTGCCGGGGAGATCTGCCTGCATCAGGTCACGAACCGTGTAAAGCTGCAGGCCGACTTTGGCCAACTTCCGGCGCGCGGGGACTGTGGCGCAGGCCGCGCTGACGTTCAGGCCGGCGATGCCGAGAGCAGAGACTCCGAGTGTCGCAAGAAATTCGCGTCGAGTGTGTAGTGTCACGGTGGAAGGGTGAGAGTCCAGCTAGTATGGAGAGCCGACACGCGCTCCGCAATAAAGCCAAGCCCTCAACGACCTGTCACCTCCAACCTCGTATAAACGAATCGGCCGTTGTAACC
>JBKOVX010000217.1:0-6871 GCA_046724115.1 Gemmatimonadota bacterium
GAACACGTCCATTGCGATCGCGTCCCTGTGGTCCGGCAAGAGCCAGGTTTGAATAGAACGGATTTGAGAGCGCCTTGGTGTAGAGGCCTTCGATCGTGCTGACGAGGCCGTTGCCAAAGCGGTGATCGTATCCGAGCGTGATCTTCTGGTACTGCGGGAAGCGGAAATTCGGATCGATCGTGGCGATGTTCGAGCTAGCCGCGGTTGTTGCGCCCGGGCGCGTTGGACCGACTGCTGGAGTGAACGGCGCGCAAGCGGTCGGAGGAGTTGCGATGTTCGCCGCATTGAACGCGGGCGGAATTGTGGACGTCGCGTTGTTGCCCTGGTTGGCCGGTGTGCCGGAACAAGTAAGCGACGCATAGCCGCTCAAGCCAGAATTACCAAACGCGTTCGACAGGTACACGAATGGTGGAGTACCGGTGAAATACCCGAAACCACCGCGCAGCTGATTGGCCTGATCACCAGTCGCATCCCAGTTGAAGGAGAAGCGCGGTGACCACGTGCGTCGACTCGGGACCGCCGCAGTACTGCGGCCGTAATTCTGAAGCACTGACGGATTCTGAGGCGGCGTGTCGAGGAAATGCGGCTTCTCGACGCGCAGGCCGAAAGTCACCAGCAGTCGCTCAGAATGCTGCCACGCATCCTGGACGTAGAACGAGTACATGTTCGCACGGAACGTCGCGAGACCGTTTGCCGGATCTGATGCCGAGGGAGCACTGACCGAATAGCTGGACGGCGTCCCGTTCTTGAGCGCGGTCGTGTCGTTGAACGTCCAGCTGCCCATCGAGTTCTGACCGAACAGGTTGATCGGGCGATAAAACAGATTCTTCGTTCCGAACGTAACGTGATGCGACGCCATCGGAACGGTGAGGTTTTCAGTGAGCTCGAACGTGCGCTGGTCGAGCTTGTTGCCCTGGGACGAGGCTTCCGTGCCCGCAACCATCGAAAGGTCGGTTGCCGTTAGACTCGCTCTCTGAAATCCACGCACTGTGACCTGCGGGAAATTCACGGGAACGGTACGGAAGTCATGCGTGTTCGTGAGATTGAGGAGCAACTCGTTGAACACACCGTTCGGCAGATTCGTCAAGAACTCGGCGACCGACGAGTGTGTCTTGGAGCTGAAGAGATACGCGTTTGAGGTCAGTCCAAAGAGCGGATTCGAGGAAGTCGAAGAGCTCCGGCTGAAGTTCGTATTGTCGGCGGCAGCGTAGTTGTGTCGCAACACGAGTCGCGTGTAGCCGGGGAGGTACGCGTCAATTCTGCCAAAGACGTTGGTGAGCGGGTTTTTCTTCTGCACCTGACCACCGTTTCCCGGGTCGCTCAAACCGTAACCCTGAAGGATTTCGGCAAACCTGGTGACGTCCGCTGATTTCGCGAGGTTATCGGGAGCGCCGAGGAAAGACCCAGTCGCCGGAGTGTTCAGCTTCTGCCACTCCGGATTGACGAAGAAGAAGAGACGATCCTTGAGGATCGGGCCGCCGAGCGAGAACCCGTACTGCTGTTGCTTGAAGTCGGCGAGGTAGGGCTGGCTCCGCGTCAGGTTCTGACTGCGCGTATATCCATAGGTTGCGCCGTGAAATTCGTTGGTTCCCGTCTTCGTTACCGCGTTGATCAGCAGTCCGCCGAAGTTTCCCTGGCGAACATCGAATGGCGAGAGAAGAACCTGATACTCCTTCACCGCGTCGAGCGGAATCGACTTCGCGTTCGCCTGCGAACCAGGCTGACCGGTGGTGCCGAGGCCGAAGAGATCGCCCGAAGCGGCGCCGTCGATCTGAATCGCGTTCTGGCGAATGTTGACGCCGCCGCCTGAAAGTCCGACGCCCGTGGACGTGGAGACCTGCGGCACGAGCGAGACGAAATCAGCGAAGTTGCGATTCAGCGTGGGAAGGCGACGGAGGAGCGAATCGCCCATCGTCGTGCCGGTTCCGGTTTTGGTTGGATTGATGACCGGAGTGGCTTCAGCAGAAACCTTGACGGTCTCGAGTACCGTGCTCTGCGCCTTGAGCTGGAAATCGGAGCGCGTGGCCTGTCCGAGGCTGACGACGATGTTGTCGCGCGTGAGAGGCTCGAATCCAATGCGACGCACGGTCACAGAGTATCCCGCATCGGGCTCAACGCCTTGAATGAGGAACTGACCGTTGGCGCGGCTGATACCGCCGGCGCTGGCGCCTGATCTCGCGTTGCGAACCTGAATCTGTGCGCCTTCGATCGGAACGCCATTCGCGTCCGTAACCATACCAGTAACTGCTCCAGTCGTCACGCCCTGGGCGAGGAGACGAGCCGAAGCTCCAGTCACCAGTGCCAAGGCCGTAGCGACAGTCAAAAACAGACGTGTCTTGAGCATGTTGTCTCGGAAAAAAAAAATGGTGGAGGGAAGGCCCAAAAGTAGCGTCCCGCTCTTAACTCCGGCAAGAGAATTCTGTCACCGCTCGGCAACGACTCCGACGTTCGCCGTTTTTTACCTGTCGTTTGCCGCCGGGCGCTTTTTTGTGAGGAAAAAAATTGGAATTCCCAGCAGAATTACGCCGAGGATCGCCAGTGTTGCGACCCGACTGCTCGGATCGAGAATGGCATTGCCGAGAAGCAGGATCGTGGCGACGATGAAGATGGCGGGAACTACGGGATAACCCGGAACTCTGAATGGCGGACGATAGTCCGGCCGCTTCCGCAGAACGAAGATCGAAGCGACGGCAAGAGCGTAGAAAGGCACGATCGCGGTGACGAACGTGTCAGCCAGTCGCTCGAAAGTGCCTGCCAGCACGAAGACTACGCCCAGTGTCGCGCTCAGACCGATGGCGACAGCCGGTGTCTGAAATCTCCGGTCGACGATCGCGACCGGTTTGAAGAGAAGTCCATCGGCGGCCATCGTGAACAGGATCCGCGACCCCGTCATCACGGAGCCGTTGAGCGTGCCGAAGGTGGAGATCATCACCGCGACCGACACGAAGGCAACTCCCGCCGCGCCAACGAGTTTGTCCGCGACATCGGCGGCGACCAGCTTGGACTGCCGGATCTGATCGACCGGCAGCACGGCGAGATAGGCCAGATTCGCCAGCAGGTAAAGCCCGATGATGATCAGCGTCCCGAAAATCAGAACGCGGGGAAGATTCCTCTCGGGATCCTTCACCTCACCACCCACGAAGCTGACGTCGGCCCAGCCATCGTAGACCCAGAGCACGGAGACCAGCGCCAGTCCGAACTGACCGAAGGAAAAACTTCCTGGTGGCACGGCCGGCGTGTAGTACCCGCCAGTCCTGGGCAGTCCGATGACCAGCGCCAGAATCGTGATCAGCAACAGTGCGCCGGTCTTCGCCAGAGTCGTCAGATTCTGGACGAGTGCTCCCCACTTGATGCCGACGTAATTGAACGTCGCGGTGAGCACGATCGCGACAGCAGCGATGTAGTGAACGTAGCTGCCGTAAGGCTCGACGCGCGGATCGTGGCCGAGCACGCGCAGCAAATACTCGGAGAAAGTCGTGGCGATTGCGCCGAGCGCCGCCGCGCGGATGATGACCAGCTCGGACCAGCCGAACAAAAATGCGGGAAGTCGTCCCCACGACTCGCGAATAAAGACGTAGACGCCGCCCGTTCTCGGAAAAGCGCCCGCGACTTCGGCGAGCGTGAGCGCGCCGCAGAGCACGAATACCCCGCCGGTCAGCCAGATCGCCAGCAGCGGCAGCGGGCCGGGAAGCTTGTCGGCGATGCCGGCGGGCGAGCGGAAAATTCCGGAGCCGATGGTCGACCCGACGAGAACGGCGACCGCGCTCCACATCCCGAGGCGGCGCGGTAGCGACGACGCCCGGGCAAAATCGGCATCGCTGCGCCGGGGAGATGCGGAAACTTCTTCGGCGCGGAGTGGATCGGCCATTGTGATACGGTAGTGCAAAGGAGGTCGGCGCGGGAGTAGCTTTAAGAGCGCGGCGAGAATTTTACAACGCGCCGCCGCGCTATCTGCACACATTACCTCTTGCAAATGAATCAGCCGCTGGCTGAGATAATCTTCTGGATCGCCGCCGTAGCGTGCGTAGTAGCTGAAATCGCGATCCTGCGGTCAACTTTTGTCGTTCGTCGCGCCACCAAATCCGATTCGGTGCCCTCATCCTCGCAGACCGGCGAGCTGGTGTGGGCAATCATTCCGGCAGTCGCGCTTTCCTTCGTTCTCGTCGCCACGTGGCAGAGAATCGAGGCGCGTCAGAGCCACATGATGGACCATTCCGGAATGAACCACCCGATGCCGATGCCGGCGTCGCCGGAAACCACGCGCTGATGCAATCGATACGGAGATTCGCGTACGTTGCCCTGCTACTCGGCTTCGCCCAGGTGGTGTTCGGCGCGATCGTCCGCATCACGGGTTCGGGAATGGGATGCGGCGATCACTGGCCCGATTGCTACGGCGCCTTCACTCCGACGCACAACGCGCCGTCGCTGCTGGTTGAGATCTCACATCGCTACGGTGCGGCCGCCCTCTCGATCGCCATAATTGCGCTGGTCGCAATCGCGTGGACAAGACGGAGAGAGCTCGGAGTCGCCGGATCGGGTGGCGCGTTGCGTCCTACCCTTCTGGCGATTCTCCTCGTCATCGTCGCCGCGATATTCGGCGCCGTCACGGTGAAGCTGTCTCTCAACCCGTTAGTCGTCGTCACCCATCTGGCGATCGCGATGTCGCTGCTGGCGGTCCTTGTGGTCGTCGTCGTTCGCAGCGGCGGATTTGGCGCCGGCTCTGTTCCAGCACGCTACGCGCGCACCTATCGCTCGGGATGGGCAGCGGTCGGAATCACTTTCCTTGCCCTCGTTTTCGGTGCGCTCACCGCCAACACTCCCGGCGCGGCGGTGGCCTGCCAAGGATTCCCCCTGTGCCGCGTCATCGTCGAGCACGGCACTCCGCTCACGATACAGGTAACGCACCGAATCATCGCGTTCCTGCTGCTTGGCCATTTGATCGGCATCTTCTTTGGCGCTCGGAAGCGCGAGGAGAGTCGCGCCGTTCGTAACGCAGCATCGATCGCACTTTCCCTGGTCGTGATGCAAATCGTTGTCGCCGCGGCGATGGTGGAGCTGCATTTGCCGCCGGAGCTTCGCTCTCTCCACCAGGCGGTCGGAACGGCGCTCTGGATTTCTGTCGTCGCGCTCACGGCGCTGGCGAGCGGCACCGCCGAGACGACCGACATCGAAAGAATCGTTTACGAATCGCCGTCGCGCGGTGAATTTGCGACGCCGGAAGGGGTAAGCACCTGATGGACGTCACCGCACAACAGCAGGCACAGCCATCGCTGCTGCGCGACATGGTGATGCTCACCAAGCCGCGCATCATCTCGCTGCTTCTGGTGACGACGGTAGCGCCGATGTTCGTCGCCGGGAATCCGACATGGCTGAACGTTCTCGTCGTCATGCTCGGCGGATACCTGATGGCGGGTGGGGCCAACGCGGTCAACATGTATCTCGATCGCGACATCGATACGCAGATGTCGCGCACGAAATTGCGTCCGATTCCCAGCGGTCGGATGGGAGCGCGCGCGGTCCTCGCTTTCGGCGTGGCGCTCGCCACTGCCGCGACGTTCCTGCTGGCGCGCTTCACCAACGTCCTCACGGCTCTTCTCGCACTTGGCGGATTCTACTTCTACATCTTCGTCTACACCCGCTGGCTGAAGAGGACGACGCCTCAGAACATCGTCATTGGCGGAGCCGCCGGGGCATTCCCCCCGCTCGTTGGGTGGGCCGCGATGACGGGGACGATCGATCTCACCGCGGTTTACCTGTTCCTCATCGTCTTCTACTGGACGCCGCCGCACTTCTGGGCGCTGGCGCTGCTCAAACAGCGCGACTACGGGCGCGCCGGTATTCCGATGGCGCCGCTGGTGTGGGGAGAACGGCAGACGATGCTGCAGATGCTTTGGTACAACGTGATTCTGATCGCCTTCACGCTGTTGCCGTTCACCTTCGGTGCGTTCGGCATCATCTACTTCGTCTCGGCGCTGGTGCTGGGCGGCCTTCTCCTCGCCGGCGTGGTTCGCATCCTCAACGCCAAAGACTGGACGAAGCCGGCCTGGCAGGTCTATAAGTTTTCACTGCTCTACCTCGCGCTGCTCTTCGTCGCGATGGTGATCGACCGCAAGGTCCTGGGCGCGTGACGTCACCGCCGCCGTTCGCAGTCTCTGCGCAGCGTCCAACACCGCGCCAGCAGACCCCGGTCACTTCACCGCGGCCACTGGGACGCCTGCTGCCGAGGGTGAGACCATACCTCTGGCGACTGGTGATCGCCTTCGTGTGTCTGCTGGCCAGCGCCAGCATCGCGCTGGCATTTCCGCAGATCGTCCGTCACCTCCTCGACGCGGCATTCATCTCGGCCGACGCATCGCTGCTCAACAAGATCGCGCTGAGCCTGCTGGCGCTCTTCGCGATTCAGGCGGCGCTGAACTTCGTGCAGGTCTATTTCCTGACTTCGACGTCGGAGCTGGTGATCGCCCGCCTGCGAGAGGATCTCTTCGCGCATCTCGTGCGGTTGTCGCCGGGATTCTTCACCGAGCGGAGAACGGGAGAGCTGACCAGCCGGTTGTCGTCCGACACGACGGTGCTGCAAACCGTTCTGAGCTACAACCTCTCCGAGTTCGCGCGCCAGACGCTGTTTCTGATCGGCGGAATAATTCTCCTCACCATAACCGACAGCAGGTTGACGGCGACGACGCTGGCAGTCGTCCCAATCGTCGTGGGAGCCGCCATCGTCTTCGGCCGCGCGCTGAGAAAAGCTAGCACGGGCGTCCAGGATCGAATCGCCGAAGCCACGGGCACCGCCGACGAAGCGTTCTCGCAGATCAGAACGGTGCAGAGCTACACGGCAGAAGCCGAGGAGGTGCGCAAGTACAGCGCTCATCTC
>JBKOVX010000142.1:0-6882 GCA_046724115.1 Gemmatimonadota bacterium
GACAGCGCGCTACGTCGACGCGATCGCCGGGACCAGGGCTCACATCCTGGACACTCGCAAAACCACGCCGCTGTATCGTCGCCTCGAGAAATACGCCGTTCGCTGCGGTGGAGGATTGAATCACCGGATGGATCTTTCGTCGTCGGTGCTGATCAAGGACAATCATGTGGCGACGGTCGAGGGTGACATCGAACTGGCGGTGAAGCGGGCGCGGTCATTGGCCCCAGCTGGAATGAAAATCGAGGTCGAGTGCGAGACGCTCGATCAGGTGCGCGCGGCGCTCGATGCCGGCGTCGACGTGATCATGTTCGACAACATGCAGCTGCTGGATCTGCGCGAGGGAGTAAAGCTGGTGAACGGACGCGCGGTGACCGAGGCGTCCGGGGGGGTTACGATCGATACGGTCCGCACGATCGCAGAGACTGGCGTCGACTGGAGCTCCATCGGGGCGCTAACGCATTCGGCCCCGTCGCTCAACCTGGGATTGGATTTCGATTGATGGCGGAGATCGAGGTGTGCGACGTCTGCGGCTCGACGAACGTCAGGCCATTCAAGTGCAAGCTGGTTTGTCTCAATTGTGGGGCGATTCTCAAGACTTGTTCGGATCTGCTGGTGCGGACTTCGGATTTCGGACCAACGGCATTGCGGACTGCTGACTAATTGCGGATTGGGAGGCCTACTGCGGATTGATGACCGCACCCTCATCGAGGTGAATCGAAATGGATCGTAGAGACTTCGTGCGCCTAGGTGCGATCGTGGGAGCGCTTGCAGTTCGCGGTAAGCCGCTAGCTGGTCAGGTGCTGGTTCGCGACAGGGCGATGGAAGCGGCCGGGAGCCCTCGGTTCGCGGTACCGCCGTTCGAGCTGGAGGAGACGACGATCGCTGATCTTCAGGCCGCGATGGCAGCAGGACGAATGACTGCGCGATCCATTACGCAGCTGTATCTGGATCGCATCGCCGAGCTGGATCGGAAGGGGCCGACGCTGCGCCACGTGATCGAGATCAATCCCGACGCGCTGACGATCGCGGATTCGCTCGATCAGGAACGAAAGGCGGGTCGGGTGCGCGGACCGCTGCACGGAATTCCGATCCTGCTCAAGGACAACATCGATACGGCGGACAAGATGACGACGACCGCGGGCTCTCTTGCTCTCGAAGGGTCGATCGCGCCGAAGGACGCGTTCATCGCCGCCAGGTTGCGCGCGGCGGGCGCGATTTTCCTCGGCAAAGCGAATCTCAGTGAGTGGGCGAACTTCCGGTCGACGCACTCGACCAGCGGCTGGAGCGGACGTGGCGGACAGGCAAAGAATCCGTACGTGCTCGATCGCAATCCGTGTGGATCGAGCTCGGGGTCGGGCGGGGCAGTCGCCGCCAATCTCTGCGCGGCGGCGATAGGAACCGAGACCGACGGCTCGATCGTGTGTCCGTCGTCCGCCAACGGAATCGTCGGCATCAAGCCAACGCTCGGTCTTCTGAGCAGGAGCGGCATCATTCCGATCGCCCACAGCCAGGACACCGCCGGCCCGATGACGCGTACTCTGCGCGACGCAGTGATCATGCTTGGCGTGCTGGCGGGACCTGATCCTGCCGATCCGGCGACGTCGGCGAGCAGGTCGCGTGGCCAGATCACGGATTACACGAAGTACCTAGATCCCAACGGATTGCGTGGAGCGAGAATCGGGATTCCGCGAGCCAAGTTCTACGGCTACAGCGACGTCACCGACAAGGCAATCAACGACGCGATCGCGGTAATGAAGGCGCAGGGCGCGGTGATCGTCGATCCGGCGAATATCGAAACCGCGGGGAAATTCGACGACAGCGAGTTCGACGTTTTGTTATACGAGTTCAAGGCTGATCTAAACAACTATCTCACTTCGCTGGGTCCAAACGCGCCGGTGAAATCGTTGCAGGACATCATCGCCTTCAATGACGCCCACAAGGATCAGGAGATGCCGTGGTTCGGCCAGGAGATAATGATTCAGGCGCAGGCGAAGGGCCCGCTCACCGAGAAGAAATATCGCGATAATCTGGCGAAGGATCTCAAGATGTCTCGCACCGACGGGATCGACGCGACGATGAACAAATACAAGCTCGATGCGCTGGTGGCGCCGACCGGCGGACCGGCGTGGCCGACGGATCTCATCAACGGGGACCACTTCACCGGCGGGAGCTCGACACCGGCTGCGGTCGCGGGCTACCCGAACATCAATGTGCCCGCGGGCTTCTCACACAATCTCCCAATTGGGATTTCGTTTTTCGGGCGAGCCTACAGTGAGCCTACGCTGATTAAGATCGCGTATGCCTATGAGCAAGCTACCAAGCACCGGAAGCCGCCTACGTTTATTCCAACCCTTGGGGATTCGTAGACAAACTGCGAACGGCGAACTGAATTGCGAGCAGCGGACTAAGTGCCAGTGCGAATTGCGATCTAGTTGCGAACGTCGAACCTATTGCGGAGTGCGGACCAGTTCGCAGTAGTTCGTTTTCGGACTTAGATCGCAGCTCGAAATGGCAGTTGGTCCGCTGCTCGCAGCTATTTTCCGCCTTGGACAAGACTCGCGCTCAGGAATTTTCCAGCTTTGCTCAGCGTGTACTGCACGATCGCATTGGTCGCCGCGTCGCGAGCCCGCTTGACGAGATTCCCCGCCGCGTCGGTTGTCTGACTGATCACCGGCAGCTGGGTGACGTTGCCCACTACCTTCTCGGCGGCTGCGCCCGCAGCCTTCTCGACGATGTTGCCGGTCCCGGTGTCGATCAGCCTCTGCACACCGTTCACCGTGCCCATCAACAAGCGGTTGACGAGTCCGCCGACGGCGCCGACGGTGTTCTGAAGAGTGCTGCCGAGCTGCTGCACGATCTCCGGATGGTTGTCGATGAAGGTCAGCGTGTTGTCGACGATATAGACGACATCATCGAGATCGACGAGCAGTAACGCCTGCGCGCGCACTCCCTGCACGGTGAGATCGACGGTACCGATCAGGACGTCGGCTCCCGCATCGACGCGAACGAGGTTCGCAACCCGCGCATTAAGATTCAACTACGCAGTCACGCTGTCGACTTTGAGGAAGATTCGGTTGACGCAGAGATTCGGGATGTCGAGCACGACATCATACTCGGGGAACTCGTGTGAGCGGGCGGTTCCACCGGCCACCGGCTGCGTTCCCGGCACCGCGCCGCCCGCGGCGCGCTGTCTCGCCAGACTGTCGGCTCGCAGCGCTCTGTTGAAAGCGCGCGCCGAATCAGTCGGCTGACACTGCCAAGGCTGTCCCGATCCAGGACTGCGTAACGTCGTCTGAGGACGGGCCTGTGCGCTGCCGATCCCTGGGATCAATGCAGCAATTGCGATCGATGACGTGAGGAGACGCTGCGAAGCGGTGCGCATACTGAATGTCCTCGGAGATGGAGCGACGACGGGTTTTCGCCACACATCACGGCAAACCGGCCGACAACTGCGACCACATCGGCGATTTGCAAAAAGCTCGCCCTTCACGTGAAAGGCACAGATGTTGAATTCCTCATTCGTCGTTCTTCTCGACAACGGTGCGCGAATTGTCAAAAACGTACGCAACGATGGTGTACGGGGCGCTGTGCATTTGTGTCGGTGTCACGCCGTCGCTGGCGAGAGCGCAAGCCGCTGCAGCCGATGACGCAACCACATGCGCCGCAATCCTGGCCAACGACAGCACCGTTGGTACGCGCATCGGTCCGGGAGTTTCTGATTCCACCACGCGCGACACTACGACGCGCCCTCGACCAGACGGCGCAGGCTTCGGCATCGGCGGTGCCAAGAGCGGCGCGGCTGACATCATGTTGCTCGTCGGAGTTCACGCCGACGAAGTGCGCTTTGGCGCGCAACCACACCTGCGCGTGCGACTTTGCTGGGGCGGCGACACGCTGAGAGTGGTACAGCGGGATAATCTTCCTTCGCCGATCGTACCGGGCACTACATATAAGAACGTCTACATCGCGCTCGAGATAATCGGACGAGTCAACGCCGAGTGTCTCGCCAACGTGATTGGCGTTGGTCCCGCGCAGCAAGGCGCGAGGCAACAGAATCAGGCGCCTGCGACGCCGGGTGGAGCACCAGCCTCCTCCGGCAACTGCGCCTTCCTCGGCGGAGCGTCGACGAGCGATGCGCAGAATCCGAGGCCGCCGACTCCATGACCAATCACCGATTGATTCCATTGCTCGCGATTGCGATGACCAGCTCGACACTGCGTTCGCAGACGCCCACGCAGACGGCAACGCAAGCGCCAAGGCAGGCGGCGACGGACACCACTACCGGGACGATGGCGGGTTGTCCGGGCGGCAACGGCATCCATATCAGCACGACAGGCGGCACACTGACGGATAGCAGTGCCGGTGTGAACCGAGTGTTCGCCATCGAACAGTCAGTAGACACGACACTCGTGTTCGATATTTCGAGTAAAACATGGACGCGCACCAATCTTGCCGCTGCGATCAGTGTCGGTCTCGCGGATGAATCGCGCGGCAGATACGCGGTTTGCGCCGGCGTCAGCGCGTTGTTGCCGAGTGTGAACCTCACGCTGCAGGGGGCGCGCGGACGTGTGCACTTTGTCGCTTCGCTGAAAGACTTCAATGACGCACTTCGACTAGGCCCGGGGCGATGAGCCCACAACTCAGGAGATTTTGACGATGCGTGCTGGAATCTTGATCGCCGGACTCGGCATGTGCGCCGCGGCAGCGGTGCCGACTCTCGCGCAACAGCCCACGGGCCAGCGGACTTTCACCAGCACGACTGCGCTCACTCCGAATCGGGATGTGATTCTGGAGATTCCCGAGCTCTCAGTCGACTCGATTGGATTGACCGTCGCCGACGTCAAAGCTCACGTCGCGCTGGACGCGAACGCGATGAACCTGGTTCAGGTCACGGCGGGCGTCGATGTGGGCATCAAGAAGGTGCAGCTCGGGATCGTCGGGGTAATGGCGGAGGCTTACCTGTATGTCGATCTCGACAACGTAGCGAAGATCGTCAATCGCGTGGTCCAGACTTTGGACCGCAATCCCCAGATTCTAATTCAGGTTTTGAAGACGGTGGATACCGCGGTCACTTCGATTACGGGGCAGCCGCCGCAGAATCCGCAGCAATAAAAAAAGACAAAGGCCACGAGTACCAGCCCATCGCTCCTTGGCGGTCGTCGTATGTGGCCGTTCAGTTTCCATCCCCGAGAATCGCGTCTCTCACGAAATACCCGCCATTCTCTCGGACCGCTCCCGCGACCGCGCGTCGCGTCTCGTCGACCTGCTCCTCGCGCGAGTCGAGCATGTTGCGATAGCCGCGGAAACGGCGGCCGGCCTCTACGCAGAACAAGTCGCATAGCGCGATCTCGCGCTCGCATTCGCCCGCGCTACATTCGTCGATCAGACTCTGAGTCCGGGCGATCACACACGCCGTCGCAAACAAGTCGATCGCCATGTTCGCCAGACGCTCCAGCACCAGCTGCCGGTCGACGATCTTCTCGCGGTGCCGCATGATCGCCCGGTCAGTGGCGGTTCCGAGCTCGGCGACGTGCCTCTCGAAGTACTCCTTGTGCTTCTTCAACTGGTCGTGGAGATCGATGTCGAGCGTCGAAGTCTGGCCGAGCCGCAGCTTGACGCGGGACGTCGCGTAGCCGCCCAACAAACCGAGGTTCTTCAGCGGGCGCCGGAGAGCGGAACCGACTTCCTGCAACGCTTCCGCTGGTGCCTGCACGCCGTTGAGCGCAATGAACAGTCGCAGCACCTCGTTGGCGCCCTCGAAGATCCTGTTGATCCGGGAATCGCGGAGGATACGCTCGTACGGGTAAGGCTTTACGTAACCGCGACCGCCCGCCAGCTGCACCATGTCATCCGCTGCCCGCCACACCATCTCGCTGGCGAAGACTTTCGCGCAAGCGGCCTCGAGAGAGAAGTCGATGTCGCCGCGATCGACGAGCGAAGCGAGAATTCCGAGCATGCAATCCGATGCGTATATGTCGCTCGCCATGCGCGCCATCTTGCGCTGGGTGATCTCGAAGTCAGCGAGCGGATGCCCGAACTGCACTCGCTGAGTCGAGTACATGGCCATCTGCTCGAGGGTACGCTTGGTGCCACCTGTGCACCCGGCGGCGAGCGTCAATCGGCCCGCATTGAGGACGTGCACCGCCACGCCGAATCCGCGACCCACCGCGCCCAACAAATGATCCGCGGGGACCATCAGCCCATCATACGATAGTTCGGCCTGGGTCGAGCCACGGATGCCGAGCTTGTGCACGGTACCGACGACGCTGAAGCCGGGCATGTCGGGGCGAATGAGGAACGCCGTCATGCGCCGAACGCTCTCGCCGCGGCCGGGCACGAACGCCTGGGCAAACGTCGCAATGACACCGGCGCGGTGGCCGTTGCCGATCCAGATCTTGCGACCGTTGAGTCGCCAGTGCGATGCGTCTGTGCTCAGCGTTGCCGTCGTCTTGATGTTCTGCGCGTCTGAGCCGACGTCCGGCTCGGTCAGCGCGTACGCTGCCAGAAAATCTCCGCGCGCCAGCGGCGGGAGATATCGCTCCTTCTGTTGATCGTTCCCGTGGAGGACGATCGCCTTCGAGCCGAGCCCGCAGTGGACTCCGACGAGTACGGAGAGAGACCCGTCGATAGCGGCGAGTGTCTCGAACACTCGGGCGTATGCTGATGATGAGAGCTCTAGGCCGCCGTACTTCTTCGGAATCGTCAGACCGAGCATTCCGATCTCGGCGAAGGCGCGGATGACGTCCTCGGGAATCGTCTCCTCTTCGTCGAATTTCGCGGAGTCGATCAGATCGCCTTGCATGTCGTGCAAGCTCTTTATCAGACGCCGTACCGTGCGCGCCTCGTCTGCATCTCGCCTCTCCAGCGGCTGCGGGTACGGGA
>JBKOVX010000001.1:0-10367 GCA_046724115.1 Gemmatimonadota bacterium
CGAGTTCACGTCGGGCGAGCAGCATCGGTGGCACGACTGGTTCCTCGCGCATCCGCCCGCCTGGACAGCGCCTTTCGCGACAGGTCGAATGGCAACGATCGGTGGCGTCGTTCACCACATCTTCGGAGTGGAGCTGCGTTACGGCCAGCGCCTGCGCGACGAGCGAGTAACCGAATGGGAGGAGTTCGAAGAGACGTCTATCGAGGATGTTTTCGAGCTTGGTGACTTCGCGCGCGGTCAGCTGATTGATTTCCTGACCACTGCTCCGGAGAACGAGCTGGACAAAGTCATCACCTTCAAGACGTACACGGCAGGAGTGGTGACGGTCAACAAGCACAAGATCGCGTCCAACATACTGCTCCACGGCATCAGACACTGGGGACAGGTCGCTACCGAGCTGCGTCAGCAGGGCTTCACGGATCAGTGGCCCCACGACATGCTGTTGAGCGACGTGAGATTGTAAGGCTCGCTACGTCGCGACCGAGACCCAGTAAATCATGACGATGAACGCCACGCCCGAAATAATTGCGTAGATCGCCCCTATGCCCAGTTCCTTCGCAATCGTTCTTGCCAACGAGCCGCCGTAGACGCGGCGAAAGGCAAGCGTGGCGTAGACGGGAATCAGGATCAACGCGGCGACACTCCCGAGAGCGATGATCGCCGGTATCCGAGTGAACTTCAAAAGCTCGGTCACCGCCAGCGCGAGGAAGACGAACGCGTGCAGATGAATCGCGAAATAGAGATGCTCTGGATATTTCCTGCCGCGGTAAAAGAGTGCGACGATGCCCGCGAAGACCGGCAGCAGAGCGAACAGCATCTTGGGCATCGTCTCGATCAGCCCGCGCCTCAGGCCACCCGGATCCGCGACACCTCGCCTGAGCAGCGGCTGTATCGCCTTCGGTGCTTGAGCGATGTCCTTCAGAGCTGCCTCTCGTTCCTCGGCGGTGAGGGCTTGCGGACTTTCGATCGCCTTACCGGCGGCTTTTGCTACGCGATCGGGCGCTGACGACTGCGCGCGTGGACGCGGTGTCCTGACACCAAAACTGATACCGCCGAAGGTCACGTTTCCCGCGCGCAATGTGGAGTTCGGAGCGCCCGCCGCAATCAGGAAATAGACAAGGCTCGCCGTGAGATAAAGCCGCAGCGGAGAGATATATCGAGCGCGACGCCCTTCCAGAAACTCATGCGTAAGCATCCCCGGATGCTGAATCAGCGCGCGAAGTGTCGTTGACAGTCTCCCATCCCATCCCGAGAATTCCGAGACCGCGTCGACCGCCAGCTCGCGCACGCTTGGATAAGGCGGAATGTCGCGCTGACCGCAGTCAGCGCAGAATGGCCCCGACAATACGGCACCACAGTTCAGACACGTGGCGGAATGGCCGTTTACCAGCTGCGCGCGCTCGAGGAGCCTGTGCTCGTCACCCATGGCGTTAGATTGGCAGTAATTCGAGACGCCAGCAACTCGCTCTGTTCGAGTTGCCCTCACTGAACCAGCCTTCCCTTTAGAAACCCCGTCTAACTCGGATTGAAGCCACAATGAAAATCTTTGTCACCGGCGGTACCGGAGCGCTCGGAAAATTTCTGTTGCCGCAGCTCATCGACAAGGGTCACGAAGTGGTGGCGCTGACCCGCTCGGCCGACAAGGCCGAGGGTATCGAGAGATTCGGCGCCAGCGCGGTGATCGCGGACCCGATGGACAAGCAGCAGCTGACCGCGGCGGTGCGCCGCGCCGAGCCGGAGGTGATCATCCATCAGCTCACTGCTCTGAGCAGCTTTTCCAACTTCAGAAAGCTCGATCAGGACTTCGCGATGACGAATCGTTTCCGCACCGAGGTCACCGACACGCTTCTTGCCGCGGCACGCACCATCGGGACACGCCGCTTCATTGCGCAGAGCTACTGCGGCTGGCCTTATGCGAAAAAAGGCGGGCCGATCAAGAACGAAGAGGATCCGCTCGATCCGAAACCGCCCGAGAGCTTCACCAAGACTCTCGCCGCCATTAAGTATCTCGAGGACAAGATACGTAACGTCACTTTCCTCGAGGCGCTCGCGCTTCGCTATGGATCGTTCTACGGCCCCGGCAACGCCATCGGCAAAGGCGGCACCCTCTGGAAGCTTGTTCGCAAGCGCAGGTTACCGATCGTCGGAGGCGGAGGAGGAATCTGGTCCTTCATTCACGTCAGCGATGCGGCGGGCGCCACGGTCGCGGCCGTCACCAACGGCGCTCCCGGCATCTACAACATCGTCGATGACGAGCCGGCGCCCGTCTCGAAATGGCTGCCCGCGTTTGCCAAAGCGATTGGAGCGAAGCCACCGTACAGAATTCCGCATTGGCTTGGTGAGCTCACCATTGGAAAGGCCGGCGTCTCCATCATGACCAGTATTCGGGGCTGCTCGAATGCAAAGGCAAAACAAGAGCTGCACTGGACGCCGGTCTACCCGAGCTGGCGCATCGGGTTTGTCGATGCTCTGTAGGAATCGCCATTGCTGAAACATCTCTTCGCGAACAATCGCGCCTGGGCGGCAAAGATGACTCGGCAGGATCCCGAGTTCTTTTCGCGTTTGTCCAGCCAGCAGGCGCCCGAATATCTATGGATCGGCTGCGCCGACAGTCGCGTTCCCGCCAATGAAATCGTCGGCCTCGCGCCGGGCGAGCTGCTGGTGCATCGCAACGTCGCCAACGTGGTCGTACACGCCGACCTCAATTGCCTCTCCGTACTTCAGTTCGCGGTCGAAGTTCTGAACGTCGGGCACATCATCGTCTGCGGACATTACGGCTGCGGCGGCGTGCGAGCGGCGCTGCGCGACGACCGACTGGGTCTGGTCGACAACTGGCTGCGCCACGTGCAGGACGTAAGATGGAAGCATCAGGGAGAGCTGGATCGACTTCCCAGCGAGCAACAGCGACACGACCGCCTGTGTGAGCTCAACGTGAGGGAGCAGGTAATCAACGTCAGTCAGACCACGGTAGTTCGCGATGCCTGGACGCGCGGCCAGCCACTAAGTGTTCACGGCTGGATCTACGATCTGCACGACGGCCTGCTCCGCGATCTCGACGTCAGCGTTACGACGACACCACCAGAAGGCACTCCACAACTTACCGAGAAACCCGAATGGCAGACGTGACGATACTGGTTCGAAAGGATGGCCCTTACTGGGTAATCGGAGATTTCAATCTGGTTGATGCCGATGGGAATCCCATCGAGGTTCCCGAGGCGAAGAGAAAGACGACGCCCGAAGGCTTACCCCGAGTTTCTCTCTGTCGGTGCGGTGGTTCGGTGATGAAACCATTCTGCGATGGAACTCACAGCAGGATCGGCTTCGTCGGCGCCGAGATAGCGGTTCAGAAAGCGGACCCTACTCTCCCATCGCCTTGAGCAGGACGCGCTTGGGACGCTGGCCGTCCCATTCTCCGTAGAAGACGCGCTGCCATGGACCAAAATCAAGTTTGCCTTTGGTGACGGGCACGATCACTTCGTGACCGATCGTCAGCGAGCGCAGGTGCGCCGCGGCGTTGTCCTCACCGGTGCCGCTGTTGTGCCGGTAATCCTCCGGTGACCATGGCGCGATCCGGTTTTCCAGCCAGTCGAGGATGTCCTTCCACAGTCCGGGCTCGTGATCGTTCACGAAGACCGACGCCGAGATGTGCATCGCCGACACCAGCACCATTCCTTCATTGATTCCCGCGGCGGCTCTGCACTTCTCGACTTCGTCGGTGATGTCGATGATCTCGTGCCGCTTCTTGGTGTTGAACGTCAGGTAGGAGGTGTGGGTCTTCACACTGGCTGATTCTGTTTGATGAGCCTGGCGTGCCACGAGTCCTTGAGATCGAGCTGGAAGCGGGCGCGCCACTCGCCGAGCGTAGTAACGGTTGGATCGAAGACCCGGGTAGTAGGGCCGATTTTCCCGTCCGCTCCGAGCGCGGCGAAACGCTCGCGATCAACCGACTGTACTTCGCCCTTGTCGTCGCAGTAGAAGATCAGACCGCTCGTCACCAGGCTCGCACCCAGTTTTGGCTCGAGTGACTTCAGCGCGCGAAAGAGTCCGTCGATCGAGCAGCCCGATGCGCCGGCGGTGGACTGATCGACCGCGACGGTGAGAAACCGACCGTGATTCCAGTCGCGGCCCACCGTCAGCTCGGCGCCGTGCGCTTTCCACTGCTGCAGGAACGGATCGACTGCCGACATCAGCAATTTGGACTGCGCAGCATCGAGTGTGCGGTCGCTTCCAAACACCCACGTTCGCGAAGAATCGGGAAGATTTTCGAACGGAACTACGGCCATAAATGATCCTTGTCGCTTATAGACAATACTGATTTGCCAGAAACCAGCAACGGGTGTACAGCGACGTCTTGAAGAAATCGAGCAGCATCAACCCAACTTTGCTTTCACCGTTTTGAGAAGGATGCACTCCATCATCCTCGAAATCTGCACGCTGCCAAACCAGCGCGTCGCCGCGCGGCGTCATCCCGTCAGCCCACATGTACGGTCCCCACAGCATTACCGGCGCCACCTTCTTTGCATTGCTCAGTGTCCCGGCCCTTGGATTCGGCGGCTGTCCACGCATCTCGTTTATCTGCGACTCGATCGCCCACTTCACCGCGAAACCTTCTTCATAGGCGAAGGGTTCCGGATTCCAATCGTTGGTGGAGTATCCACCGTATTCACGACTCGAGATGAAAACCAGCTCCAGATTCGGATACCGCGCTCTGAGCGCACGCACCACCAGACCGATGTTGGTAAGAAAAGTGTAGGCATCCGCGCTGTCCGCCGGCAGCGACACCGTCGGCTTGGGATCCGCGAGATGCACCCACGCGATCTCCACCTGATTCTCGCTCAGACCGAGCGGCGCCAGGCGGGCGGTCTTGATGCGGTCATACGCCGGTGACTGCGCCGATGTCCACGCCGGTGCATCCAGACTGTCCGCCGCGCCATTCACTATCACCATCGTGCTCCGATTCACGGTCGGATCGAGTACCGCGCGTCCCATGAATGACCACGAAGTGCATGGTGGACGCGACGTCTTCGAGCACCACTCCTCACTGGTGTTGCCCATCCCGATCGAGAGCAGGACGAACTTGCCGAACGGGCTCTCATCGCCGTTCACGTCGAGCGCCCTGATCCTGTTCCGACGCGCGCGCGCCGCAGAATCCTGATCCGACGGCGGCTGGTTGTTGCCGCCCGGATACAATCCGCCCGCATTCTTGTAGTAGGTGCGCGTCGAAAGATCGTTGATCGGAATCCTTACGGTATCAGTCGGCGGTAGGACGACGACTGGCTTTGGCGGCGGTGGCGGAGGAGGAGGCGGGCTGGCGCAGGCGATTCCCACTGCCGCCGAGACCAACAGGAATCTTGCTACCCTCAAGCTACTCTCGGCGCCCTCTGATTCGCTGCCAATCCGCTGTAGATGTCGTCTCTCGTGAGAGGGATGTTCGATCGTCCGGCCGAATCCGGCTTCGCCAACAATGTCTGGATAACGTTGATCGCCGCCGTCGCAAAAGAGTTTGCGGAGGCCGCCATGTAGAGTCTCCAGACTCGATACGTGTGATTGCCGACGATTGCCTGGGCTTCGCGGCTTTTCTCCTCCAGCGACTTCACCCAGTGACGAAGTGTCATCGCATAGTGCTCGCGCAGACTCTCGACGTCGCGCACCTCGAATCCACACGCCTCGGCAGCGGCAACCACGTCCGCTGACGCGGTGAGCTTCCCGTCGGGAAAGACGTATGTGTCGATGAACGCGTCGGCCTTCCAGAACTTCTTGAAGATTCTTTCGCCGAGCGATCTCGGACGCGCCTCTCCCAGGCTCACGATGCCGTGGTTGAGAAAAAGTCCGCCTGCCTTGAGCGCGCGGAACGCGGATGCGAAGTAGACAGGGAGATGACTGAGCCCGACGTGTTCCACCATGCCGATGCTCGCGATCTTGTCGTAGCCATCACTCTCTGAGAGGGTGCGATAGTCGCGGATTTCCGCGCGACACCTATCACTGAGTCCCGCACTCTCGATACGCTCTCTGGCGTACGCCGCCTGGTTCTCGCTGAGCGTGATGCCCGTCGCGTCGACTCCATAACGTTCCGCCGCATGCATGATGAGTCCGCCCCAGCCACAACCGATATCGAGCAGTCGCTCGCCCGGCTTCAGGCGAAGCTTGCGGCAAATCAGGTCGAGCTTCGCTTCCTGGGCGTCGTCGAGAGTATCCCTCGCCGACCGGAAGTAGGCGCACGAATAGACCATGCGCCTGTCGAGCCAGAGCTTGTAGAAGTTGTTTCCTACGTCGTAGTGAAAATGAATTGCCGCCGCGTCGCGCACCGGCGTATGCCGCGGCCCGAGCTTGCGAGCGCGCTCGGGAAAGCGAGCATCGGCCAGATCATCGTCAGCCTTTCCGGGCAGCTTAAGCAACATCGCGATGAGTCGGGCAACCTTGAGTGGTGAGTGGAGACGATTGCCTATCGCCTCCGACAGATTCGATGCCGCTTCCATGCTGCCCTCGATCTCGACATCGCCACTGAGATATGACTCGACGATGGAGAGCTCATTTGGGGGAAGCAGCATTCGCCGGAGCGCCGCGGGTAGATTGAGTACCAGAGTAAACGGCGCGGACGGATTGCTTCCCCGATCGACAGACCCGTCCCAGAACTTTATATCGAACGTGCGCTGCTCCGGCTCGCCGAACAACGCTTCAAGCACATCTCGGCAACGTGAGAGCGCGCCCTCGTAGGCGCGCGATTCGGAGGTCGCGAGTTCGGCGTGGGCAGTCGACATGACCATCAAACTAAGATCGCGGGCGAGGTGATGTAACAATCAGCCTCCTGAGCGCGGAACAGGAACTGGCGTGTCCAACAACCGCCACATGTACCATGATCCGACAGTGCGATACGGCGCCCACTTGGCGCCGATCTTCTTTACTCTCTCGGGCGTCGGCAACTTTCGCAACCTGTACGCTCTTTGAATACCCTTCTGGACCCCGAGATCGAGGTCGGGAAGAACGTCTGGCCGGCCAAGCCGGAACATCAGAAACATCTGCGCCGTCCAGCGGCCGATTCCTTTGACCTGGGTCAAGGCGGTGATCACTTCCTCGTCTGTGAGCTCGTGAAGCGTCTCGATCGGCAGCAACCCCGATGTCACTTTTGCGCCGAGGTCCTTGAGATACGCCGATTTCTGCCGCGACAATCCGACGGCACGCAGCTTCTCGTCCGAGGTAATCGCGAGCTCCTCGGGCAGCGGAGTTCGGCCTCCGTACAATCCCTGAAAGCGACCGTGGATGGTGCCGGCGGCTTTGCCGGACAATTGTTGAAACACAATCGACCTGGCAACCGCATCGAAGTGCGTCCCGTTGCTCGCCGGCCATCCTTTGTAAGCGCCGATCCTGTCGATTACCTGTGCCAGTACTGGATCGACTTTCTTCAGGTGCGCCACTGCCTTGCGACCAAAGGTGCTAGAACCAGCAGACTTCATTCTTACCCGTTAGTGGTAGCGGTTCGCGATTCAGCTGCAGCTCGATCAGCGTCGTCGTAAATGGATAAAAGAATTTTATCCCCGTATCGGCCGGGAGGGAGGATATGTTGAGGGTGGCGTCCCATTTTGCTTCCCTGTTCAGGGCGGGCGAGTCTGGCAGCTTCTCGCTGCCATAACCCTGATAGCCGACCAACTGCGACCCCGAGGAAGCAATGACTCGCACCCAAAGGTTTGGCAGCTTCTTGTAATCGAGATCCGCCAGCTTCACGTGAAAGCAACGCAGACTCGAGTCGCCTTTGTACGTATGCACGTCCAGATCGAACTGGTGGATGCTGTCCTCACCGGCGGCTCCGCTCCCTCTCCTGAATAGCTGGAGGTTGTAGTCGGGGATAGGGTCGCCGCGTTCATCCACCGCGCGCACCACGAACTGCTGCCACTCGTCGATTCTTGCGCGTGCGCGCTGCGTCTTCTTGGTCGCGTCGCCGAGCCACTGATCGAAGCTCGCCGCGCTGGAGACGTTGAGCGCGCTGTCGACGAGGGCGGCGAGATCGTCACCAGGATCCGACAGGATCGTACCGTGATTCTTGCCGTCGATCGAGATCAGTGGAATGTCGGTGTTTTTCCAGTCGGCGATGGAGATCCGCTTCTCCGAGCCCTCTCGTTCCGGATCGCGCGTGAGATCGAGAATGATCTTGCGTGTGTTGAGCGGACAGGAGGCCCATCTCACGGTGCCGTCGCTGCCGGGCTCGTCGAAAAATTGTCGCAGGCCGCCGTAACTCTGATTGCCGCAGAAGATGAAAACGTAAGGAGTGCGTCGGGTCGGCCCGTAGAACGTCTCGTCGCCGAGCAGGTCGAGATGCGCCAAATCCCAGGTGAAGCGACTCGCCAGCTCGAGTCCGTCGAGAACCCTGTCACCCGCTTCCAGAAAGTCCGGCCCGAGGTGACGATTGCCCTTGAACAACGCGCCGAGCCAGCTCCGACCTTTGTGGGCAAGCGGTGATCCGAACGTTGCCGGCGCCAATCCGATCAAATGCTTGAGACGCTCCCGCCGCCCGGCGTAGGCGGTGAGCCAGGATCGTATCACCAGCATGCCAGTCGAGTGCACGATGGCATCAAACGGCTGATCCTGGTCGAGCCCCGCCCTGATGCCTAGCGCGCGGTCGAAGCCTTCGGCGATGTCCTTGATCGTCACTTCATTGGTCAGCGACCGATAGCTGCAGGCGTGTATCATCGCCACGTCGTAGCCGCGGTCTGCCAGAATGCGCTCCCACGCCTTGAAGGACGCGCCATCGTCCGAGTAACCGTGAATGAGTACGATCGGATTACGGGCCATCGGCGCAAATATATGTCTATGGGTGACTAGCGTCCCCTGGCGCCGGAAACTCTATATTCTTGTGACGATGAGAGAGACTGCCGAGACCCTGCCCGAGTCGCCGGCGCGCGACATGTCTGCGTCGGAATTCCGCAAGCAAGGTCACGCCGTGATCGACTGGATTGCGGATTATCTCGAGGCGCCTGATGAATGGCCGGTGTTGCCCGACGTGCGGCCCGGCGATGTGCGCGCCTCATTGCCGCAATCGCCGCCGGAAGACGCCGAGCCGATGGAAGCGATCTTCGCGGACTTCCAGAAACTGATCGTTCCGGGCATTACACACTGGAATCATCCTGCTTTCATGGCCTACTTCGCCAACTCGGCGACCGGGGCTGGAGTGCTTGGCGAGGCGCTGTGTGCCGCGCTCAATGTCAACGCGATGCTGTGGAGAACGAGTCCCGCAGCCACCGAGCTGGAGTTGCTCACCCTCGATTGGCTGCGGCAGATGCTCGGCCTCGCCCCTGAGTTCTTTGGCACGATGGCCGATACTGCCTCGTCGAATACGCTCTACGCACTTGCCGCCGCGCGTGAAATGCATCCGGAGCTTCGCATTCGCGAAGAAGGCATGTCGGGGCGGGCGGACCTGCCGAAAGTCGTGCTTTATTGCTCAGAGGAAGCCCACTCGAGCGTCGACAAGGCGGTAATGACGCTGGGGTTTGGTCTCGAAGCTCTTCGAAAAATTCCGACCGATGCCAAGCTGCGCATGAATCCGCAGGCACTGAGCGCAGCGGTGGAAAACGATCTTCGGGCAGGACGCGTCCCACTGGCGGTAATCGCCACGGTGGGAACTACTTCGACGACGGCGATCGATCCGGTGCCGGCAATCGCCGACATCTGCCAGCGCCAGCGGATGTGGCTGCACGTCGACGCGACTTACGGGGGAATCGCCGCGATCCTCCCCGAGATGCGCGAAGTTCTCGCTGGTTGCGACCGCGCGGACTCGCTGGTGGTCAATCCACATAAGTGGCTCTTTACCCCTGTCGATTGCTCGGCGCTCTACACCCGGCATCCTGACTTGCTGAAGAAGGCGTTCCAGCACATTCCGGAATATCTCGTTGTGAGTGAGGGCGATGCCGTCGTCAACTTGATGGACTATGGCATCGCGCTCGGCCGCCGCTTCCGCGCACTAAAGCTCTGGTTCGTCATCCGCAATTTCGGGGTCGAGGGGCTGAAGTCACTGGTGCGTGAGCAAAACCGCATTGCACGACAAATCGCCGACGAGATCGACTCCGATCCGACACTGGAGCGAATGGCCGACGTCAATTTTTCGACGATAGTTTTCCGGCACCGATACGGTGGCTTTAGTGGTCGTGAGCTGGACGAGCACAATGCGGCGGTGCTACAGAAGGTCCTCGCTGGCCGAGAGGTCTTCATCTCGCACACTCGCGTTCGAGGCGAGTATGCCCTGCGAATCGCCATTGGTAACATTCATACGAACGAGGCGCAGGTCCGGCGGGCCGTCCAACTGGTCAAGGACGCGGCAGCGACTATCTAACCGGTTTCGACAGGAACGAAGAATGCTGGCCGGTATATTATGTTTACGT
>JBKOVX010000255.1:0-2283 GCA_046724115.1 Gemmatimonadota bacterium
GCTCTAGACCCCCCGAAACAGGCCTCCCGGCACACGCCTGAGGTCGCCCGTAATCATCTGGCGGGCGTTCACAAATCTGACTTTGCCAATCTGTCTGTGAGAACGGATTAAGCCTCCGCAGAGGGCGTTAACTCCTGTTGAGCTTGGGCTCGATGGTCGTCTTACACGTAGCTCCAACCACCGAGTCTACGATGAGCCGTACCTTCCGTTCTTCGGGTTTTTCACGGGTCCTCAGAGCTGCGTCGTCCGCCCTCCTTCTCGCGGCGATCTTCTCATGCGTTGATAGCACTTCTCCAGTGATGCGCCTTCCCAATGGCGTCTCCCGCATCGACATGTACGTGCCGGATTCGCTGAAGGCAGCCTTCCTCTTGCAGCAGGGCGTGTGGGTGTCCGCCGACGTCTCGGCCAGCGCCAACCTGCTCGCTCCCACCGATGCGGCGCGTTCGTCCGCTGCCGCCGGCTTCAAGTATTCGATCTCGCACGTTCCGTTCGAGCCCGAAGCAATTCCGGCCATCATCGTTCCTCAGGATTCGATCACGGATGATGGAATCCTCAAGGACGTTCCGCTGGGATTCACCTTCAATTTCTACGGCCAGGATTACACCAAGGTCAACGTCTATTCCAACGGGTTCCTGCTGTTCGGGACTCCGGCAATCGACAAGTTCGGCTTCATGAGCGGTGGATTCATCCCGCTGTCGAGCCCCCCGACCAACATCATCGCCTTCGCGTGGACCGACTGGTCACCACAGAAGGTCGCCGGCGGCATTCGCTTCGAGACTCGTGGCGACGCGCCGCACCGTCGATTCCTGCTCCAGTTCAACAACGTTCCGGAATGCTGCAGCGCGACGCGCACAGGCTTCCTCATGATGCAGCTCGTGCTGACCGAAGGCACGAACGACATCACGATCTACACGAACAACATGAACATCACCAACAGCAGCCAGCGCGTCACTCAGGGTATTGAGAACGCGGATGGCTCGCTCGCGGTCGCCGATACGACCGTGAATCCGATCAGCGGATTCGTCAGTCTGCGCGTGAAAAACTTCTTCAAACTGGTGAACGATGCCGTTCGCTTCTCGCCGCCGCGTCCGCCGGTAGTTACTCCGCCAGCGAACGTCTCGGTGAATACCACGCCAGCGGCTCCTTCGATCAGTCCACCGATTGGATCTTGCGTGGCGTCGCCTGACATCGGCACTGCGACTGCGACCGACGACATCGGAGTAGTCTCGATTGTCGGCGTCAGAAGTGACGGCGCTGCTCTCGATGCGCCATACCCGAAGGGTGTCACCTCTATCACCTGGACGGCGATGGACACCGACGGCATGTCGGACAGCAAGCAGCAGACTGTAACCGTCAGCGACAAGGAGAATCCGTTTATCACAGTGCCTGGCCCGATCACCGCCGATAACGACCCGCATCTACCTTCGGCGGTCGTCGCTACCGGCTCGGCCAGCGCAAAGGATAACTGCACAGACGTAACCGTGTCGGCCACTCGTAGCGACGGCGCAGATCTGAGCGCGCCGTTCATGGTCGGCATCACCAAGATCACGTGGAAAGCTGTCGACGGCTCTGGCAACAGTGCGTCCGGCGATCAGTTGATCACCGTCCGCGACGTTGAGGCTCCGATCATCACCGTTTCGGAAAACCTCACCGTCAACGCCACCAGCACCAGTGGCGCAATCGTCAATTACCACGTCTCGGCCCTGGATAACGTCGCCGTCGTATCACTGACGTGCAACAAGGAATCGGGCACGAATTTCCCGATCGGAGACACACCAGTCACGTGCACCGCGTCCGACGCCGCAGGCAACAGCACGTCGGGTAGCTTCGTGGTGTCGGTGCTCAACGCCCGGATGCAGATGCAGAATCTGCTTCAGTATCTGTACGGACTCGGTGCGCCGAGCGGCGCCACGGATCCGTTGGCGAATCAGCTCCTCGCGGCTCTGGCCGGCAACGACCGCGTCGCGTGCATCAAGATGACCGACTTCAACAATCTCGCGGTCAAGAAGACGCGCGATCTGCCCTACGGATCGGTTCCGTATATGACAAGCGAGGCCAGCCGCATTTGCGACGTGCTGGGGTGCCCGCCGTCCAATAAGCCGGTGCTGCAACCGTAGATTCGAACTGATGGCTCGCTCTTGAGTCATCGGGGATAGCAGTAAGACGGGGCGCATTTCGATGCGCCCCGTCTTTTTTTTGTCGGCATGTGTTCTGCACAACGTGTTGCCATGGCCCCCTCAACGAAAATCGACGATCTCTACGACCTCATCGAAGGGATTGAGA
>JBKOVX010000372.1:0-1928 GCA_046724115.1 Gemmatimonadota bacterium
CGACAACACCGCGCAGCAGTACGTCACGGCGGTCACGGATCCAACCGTTGCGCCCCAGTTCGCCGGGACGCGCTACGTGTTCGGGCGTCTGCAGCAGAAGACGTTCTCGATGGACACACGAGTGAACGTGACGTTCACGCCGAACCTGACGCTGGAGATGTTCGCGCAGCCGTTCCTCGCCAGCGGGAAGTACACCAGCTTCAAGGAATTCGCCGAGGTGAAGTCGCGTCACATGTTCTTCTTCGGGCGCGACAACGGCAGCACCGTCACCAGAAACGTCGATCCGCAGACGGGGGCGGTGACCTACACCATCGACCCAGACGGCCAGACCGGTCCGGCGGCGCCGTTCGACTTTGACAATCCGGATTTCAATCTGAGGTCCCTGCGCGGGACAGGTGTGCTGCGCTGGGAGTACAGACCTGGGTCGACGATCTATTTCGTGTGGACCCAGGAGCGAAACGGCTTCGACCAGTTCGGTGATTTCAACTTCAACAGGGACAGGTCTGCGCTGTTCCGCGATCGCCCAACCAACGTCTTCCAGATCAAAGGGACTTACTGGATCGGAAGGTAGCTGCGGCTATTCGCTCTTGGTTGCAGACGCCTTGACTGGCGCGGCCTTGCTGGACGTCTTGTGAGTTCTGACGCCCCGCCGCGAGCGGCCCTTGTAGACTCCACGCACCCAGCGGGCGCGCGTTCCACGCACATCAATATGGGCAAAGGGACCACTGCGACCTGAGTAGGCGTAGAGTCCCGTGCCCCCGACGAGCTCGGGATAGCGGGCCTCAACTCTCTCAACGGCATCGAGGATCATCTTCACGTCGGCAAAATTGACTTTGCCGTCGCCGTTGAGATCCGACATCTTGCCGTTGCCTTCCTGGTCGATGAATACGTCAGCGGCGTCGCCGAACTGGTGACGGCTGTCGCGCGCGCTACCCTCGCCGCGGACCGCAAAGTTGTGCGCCGGCGTCCGGAAGCCGGAACGAATGCGCATGCCCTCGGCGTTCACCCCGTGGTCGTTCAGGTCCTCGATGACCAGCTCGAGCTTGTCCAGCAGCGGCTCGCGGAGAACGACGTACTTCGGCCAGACCTCTTTCTGGTCGTGTGAGACGAAGTCCCTGAGCCGGAAATGCTCGGACACGCGAGTATCCTCGTTCTCCGGCGTGACTTCGATGAACCCGTCCGGATTCCTATACGCTTCCGATCTCAGACGGCCCTTCTCCTGCGGCCAATAGCCGAGGCGATACCCGTTCAGCCAGGCGCGGACCTTTTGACCGAACGAGCGCATCGTGAAGACGGTCTCGGCGGCGCCCGTCGACGGCGTCCCGTGTAGGGACGCGGTCGCGACATCGGCACCCGGGAGAGACGCAAGCGATATCCAATCTTCCGGCAGAACGAAGCGGGCAAAAACCTTCCCGCTCAGGCCGCTGCCCCTCTCGCCCGACGGGGCATAGAGACCCTTTTTGGCGTCGGAAGAATTAAGGCTGTCACTGGTCGCTGAGCCACCCGAAACGGGCGCCGCGGTGTTGAGGGAGTCGGCATGATTCGCGACAGCATTCGAGCTCGACCGACCGGCGCGCGCATAGAGCTGCAACGCACTCGAGGGTGCCGGCAGGAGGAAAGCCGTGATGAGAATAAGGGGCGTTACGGCTGAGCTGAATCTGAAGCGAACTGCTTTCATTGAGGCTCCTCTTCGGTGGCTCGACTGACTTGGCGTCGCGAGAGCGTCGCTTTAGTCTCGGGGCTTTGCGTCGCCGCTTTTCAGCGGTTTTGCGGTTATCGGTGGCGGCCGTATGGATCAGCTGGGCGTGAACAATAAAATGACTGTTGGGGAAGGGTTTGTGTAACTGCTGAGTGAAGTTACACATGCGGTGTTACTTTAATCTCGGTGGCTAAGTGTTGGTCACTCTGTCGCTTAGAGTGACGCCTTA
>JBKOVX010000459.1:0-3294 GCA_046724115.1 Gemmatimonadota bacterium
ATCATGGGGTTCTTCTCTGCCGACCCCTCCACATACGTGCTTGTCAGGTCATAGAGCAGGACATCGAACTCCGCCCCGAACAACTCGCCATAGCGCGGTTTGAGCGCTCTCCGCAAGAAAGTGACAAACTTATCAAATTTACTGGGATTCGGGATTTAGGGTCTTGGTGTTTGGGGTTGGTGTTTGAATAACAATCCAGCCGCCGCTCCTTGTGGGAAATGTGGGAAATCCCGCGTCCGTTGTGGGATTTCCCAAGCGCGGGGGGAACGGTGGGAAAGTCCCGGGGTTGGACTTTTCCAGCGTTTCAACGGCGCGGCATTTTCCACAGGGAATCTGCCCCGCGGACCTCGCTGGTCACTCTGGGGGGCCGTTGCGTTTGCCTAGGCTGAGGCCATGGCACAGCCAGACAAGGAGTGGACAAAGATCCTAGGATGGCCCGGCTATCGGGTCTATAAACATGAAATCAACGAGAAGGCCAAGACGCTGAAGTTGTGGGTACGACGGAAATCGGGCCATCAGAAGTTGGTGTGTGGGGGATGTGGGCAACGGGTCGATGACATCCGGGATATCTATGAGCGGGAGGTGCGCGATCTGCCCTGGGGCGAGTATAGGGTGACGGTAGTGATCGAGCTGTACCGAGTGAATTGTCCGCGTTGTGGGGTGAAGGCAGAAAAGGTGGAGCTGCTGCCCAGCAAGGCTCCCTTCAGCAAACGGTTCGAAGAAGCGGTAGGGCAGGCTTGTGAGAGTGCAGCGGTACGGCGGGTGGGGCGTCAGTTCCATTTGCCGGAGAGGACGGTGCGGGCCATCGATGTGCGTTATCTCCAGCGGTGGGTGGCGCGACGGCGCCTGCCAGCTTTGCGGCAGATGGGGGTGGATGAAATCTATCTGGGCAAGAGCCAGAAGTTTCTCACCGTGGTGAGTAATCTGCAGAGCGGAGAACCGGTGTGGTTCGGTTGGGAACGGAAGAAGGAAACCTTGGACCGGTTTTTTCAGCAAGAGCTGAGCCAGCGGCAACGGCAAGGAATCGAAGCCGCTTGCGTGGACATGCATGAACCTTTTCGCCTGAGTTTAGAAGCCTGGGCACCGCAGTGCAGCCTGATCTATGACAAATTCCACATCATGCAGCATGCGAATGAGGCGGTTACCGAGGTGCGACGAGCCGAGTTTTTTCGCCAAGGCGGGGAAATGCGGGAATTGGTGAAAGGCAAACACTGGCTGCTGCTGACCCGCTGGTTCAACCTGAGCGTGGGCAAGAAACGAATGCTCCAGGAACTGTTCGCACTCAACCGCCGCCTGATGAAAGCTTATCTGCTGAAAGAGAGCTTGGATCGGCTATGGAACTATCGCTATCCAGGAGCCATGATGCGCTACCTGCTGCAATGGATTGACCAGCTACGCTGGCAACGGCTGCAACCCATGGAGAAGTTGGCTGACATGCTGGTCAAGCACCTACAAGGAATCCTGAACTACTGCGAGCACAAGGTTCCCTTAGGGGTGGTAGAACCTGGATCCGGCGTGAAGCTCAGCTTATTTCCCGGAGTTTGGCCGAAAATCGGACATTTCTCTCAAAAGTGTTTGCAGCAGTCGATCGATTTTTCGAGGTCGACACTGCTTCAGCTTCCGACTCTGCCTGAGTATGTCGATTCAAGGCGTGAGTGGCTTTAGCCTGTGCACCTTCTTCAGAATGTCGCTCGTCATTTCTCGTAAGACCGGTGACTGTCGGAGTCGCAGGATCGGTCGGTTATCAGGCCGGGTGAGTTCACCAGGGATTAAGAACAGTTTGTAACGAAGCTTCTGGAGTGTCAGGGTTTGCCAAGATTCTTGCAAACAGTTCTGTTGAAAGATCGTAACCAGATTGTACGCGAGCCGAATAATTTCCAAGTAAAGTGCGTTGGCCGCAAACGAGGCTGTGGGAATCTTACGCAGGGCAAAGTCTTCTCTCAGTTCACAAATCCGCGGTTCCATGGCAGCACGCCCGTCGTAGAAGTGCCAAATACCCGCAGGCGTCAGATCCATGTTGGTTACCCAGGCGCGATAGACGTAGCGCCCCAGGCTGAAAAGCGTACTTTGTTCTTCCTCGTCGCCAGGAATGAATCGTCGTCCCACTACGAAACGACGCGCTTGGGGCCAACCGTGGGAACGATGCTCGCACTCAGCCATCTCCCATTGCTGATTGACGAGTTCATAGCGCAAGCCCGGCAGCAATCGCTTGAAACCCGGTGTCAGTCGGGCTACGACGGCATATTGCGCGGGTCTGGTTTCCAGTTGTTCCAAGACGGGGTGGAAACCAAAACCGGAATCCGCCCGAACTCGGAGCTCGCGAATGTCTCGGGGTATGTTAGCGAAGCAGGTCTCCAGCAATTCGACGCTGCCCTCCCAGGTGCCGGCGTTGCCGGGACGCAGTTCGGTATCCCATAAATATGAGGAGTTGGCTTCGATGCACAAGAGTGGATTGTAGGAGCGCTTGCCACGGTAGCGAGGATTGTAGCCAACCTGGGCACCATCCTGATGTCCGAAGACGGTGACGACCGTGCTATCCAGATCGAAGATCAAACGGGAACGCTGATGAGGTTGGTGGATGAACGGTTGCAGCAATCGATCGTTAAGTCGATGCAGCTGCTCCCAAAAGCGCTCTGGCGCTTGGAGCAAAAAACGGCGTAAGGTTTGCGGATCGGGAAAGCTGGGAAGCCCGGTGAGATATTGGAAAGTGCCATTGGTCCGCAGAAATGATGCAGTTTCCAGACGATCGAATCCGAGAACAATGGGGTAGACCAAGGCCAGTATCATCTGGGATAAGTGGTAGTGATTGTTGCGCCTAGGATAGGTCAGGCGTGTGGCCAGAAAATTCCGCAGCTGCAGCACTCGTAGAAATTCGTGAAAGAAATAGACTCCGCCGAAGTGTGTCAGACCAGCATGATTACAGGCGATCTTGATACTTCGAGGAGAATACGGCATTCCAGGAATTCCTAATAAAAAAGTAGGAATTCCTGAAACTCTACAGCATACGTTCCAACGGCATCAACAGTGCTTTCCGCTGCCTTTTGAGGGGACCGAATACGCCGGATCCAGGTGTGATCCTTGTTCTTCCGAACCCAGTCTCTCAGCACAGTCGAGTACTCGTATTCTTCGGGCGCAAGGTCGAGCGTGGCAACGACATGTTCGAATGCGCTGGCGCCAGCTGGTGGAACAGACAAGGATACAGGGGTTCTGGTCCAATTGGGATTGCGATCTCGCTTTGGCACCGCGTCTCACCTTTCTGTCGGCCCAATGCAAACTGCGGGTGGGGATAAAAAG
>JBKOVX010000226.1:0-1759 GCA_046724115.1 Gemmatimonadota bacterium
GGAGATGTGTATAAGAGACAGGTGCACGACGGCTCGGCGGGTTCGGTCGACTCGTCACTGTACCGGAGGATCGACGAATTTCTGAATCGCACCAACGCGCCGTTGGGCGCTCGTCAGTCGGCAGAGTTCCTCAAGGCCGCCGATGCGTGGGACTTCGCCAACGTTCAACGCGTTGGCGACGAATTGATCGCGAAGGCGCGTAACGGCGAAAAGTGGTTTTCCGCTGACTACCTTAGAGATGCAACCGTAGTAGCGCACCTGAAGAACGGTGACGCAACGGGCGCGAAAGCGGCATTCGACGCGCTATTGCCGCTGGTGAGTCGCAACGCGGAGGGCTATTTGCGAACGCGTCTGCTTCGGGCGTATATCTCCCGGCAACTCGATCCCCATGGTGCGCGCGAGGCTACGAGGTGAGATACGCTCTGATTGCGCTGGCGACAGTAGGCGCGCTGATCCTTACTATAGTGGTCGTTGGATTGCTGATGCCGATCAAGCATCGGGCGAGCAGGGAAGCGACCTACAATCGTCCAGCTGCCGAAGTCTTCCGGGTCATCACGACGCCGGCCGATTTTCCCACGTGGCGCACCGGAGTCAGCAAAGTTGATGTCCTGCCGGCCAGCGACGGCAAAGCGAGTTGGCGCGAGTTCGGGAAGGACGGGACGATCCGTTACGCGGTCGAGCGGAGCGTCCCTGATACCACGCTGGTGACGCGTATCGCTGATCGATCTCTGCCCTTCGGCGGAACGTGGACTTACACATTGATGCCGAAGGGCGACTCGACGACGCTACGGATCGCCGAAGATGGCGAGGTCTACAATCCGATATTTCGATTTGTCTCGCGCTTCGTGATCGGTTACACCGCTACCATCGATCGATATCTGCGCGACCTCGGCAAACACCTCGGGCAGAAGGACGTCGAAATCCGAGCTTCAGAGGCCGAGTAAGCTCAGCTCCGTCGCGACTTGATCCCCGCCAGGGGGTTGTTCGATGGATCGATTGTCGCCGCCGAGTTGTCGACCAGCGAGCAGCAGAAGGGGCAGTGAGGGAAGTCGTCGCGACGCGCCTCGGCGAGCGTGCGATAAGGTTTCTCGTTCCTGGACCTGATGATCTCGTCGATCATGCAGTTCCTGTTTTCGTTGTCCAGGTCGTGAACCTCACGCTTGTACGGGCTGGCGTTGGCGACGTACCGCTCCCCGTTCAGACTCCCCTTGTATTTGCGCGACACCAGGCTTGCCCCTCGGAAAATGGTTTGTGCCGGTTTGACCATCACGGCAAACAGATATTCAGCTCGAACCGGCCGACACTCAACAATACTGATGCTTTATGAACGATTCGTGAAATGGAAATGACGAAATCGTCATATTACGCGAAATGCGTCGGTATCGACGTATATCGCTGTTGCGTGCGCAAAGTGGGCGCGTCTTAGATGCAGTGGTTGCGGAAAAGAGGGGACGCGATAACGGGCGCTCCCCTCTTTTCATTTG
This sequence comes from Gemmatimonadota bacterium, assembly GCA_046724115.1. Taxonomy (GTDB): domain Bacteria; phylum Gemmatimonadota; class Gemmatimonadetes; order Gemmatimonadales; family Gemmatimonadaceae; genus UBA4720. Next base: position 1,485 of record JBKOVX010000226.1, read on the forward strand.
TAGGCACTGGTTTCGTGACGGATCAACCGAACGTGAACACGAAAGCCTCTACGCCCGGATCGAGGAACTCGATCTCGAACTGGCGCTCGTCGATCGGCTTCTGCTGTCGTATCAGCTGATGCAACCGCTGATCGACGGCGGTGCCGTTGCCCTGGGCGTCGACGTCGAGTCCATGCGCAACACCCGGCGCTTTGCCATCGAGTAGCACGCGATAACGAACCGGAGATCCGCCCGGCGGCGGGCCCATCACCAGGTTGAGATCGCGAGCGTGGAAG
>JBKOVX010000009.1:0-4669 GCA_046724115.1 Gemmatimonadota bacterium
GTGAAGCGCGACGAGCCGATCTTCGAGATATCGACCGATAAGGTCGACGCGGAGATTCCCGCGCCCGCTGCCGGCGTGCTTGCTGAGATAATCGTCAAGGAGGGCGAGACGGTAGCCGTGCAGACGGTAGTTGCCCGCCTCGAGACGGAGAAAGGAGCGGCGGCGGGAGGCGGGAGGCGGGAGGCGGGAGGCGGGGATGCTGTCACGGACTCCAGTCCGATTATCCCGGCGACGCCAGCCGCGTCCAGTTTCCAAGCGCCAACCACGGCCCCAGCGCCGCCGCCGCGTCAGCAACCGCCTGTGCCTGCGATTGCAGCGTCCCACTCTGGCAACGGTAATTCATTCGAGGAGCGAGTCCGCACCAAATCGTCACCACTTGTTCGCAAGATCGCAGCGGAGCACGGTGTCAACATCGCTTCCCTCCAGGGGTCGGGCGTCGCGGGCCGCGTGACTAAACGAGACATCCTTGGGTTCATCGAATCGGGAGCGCCGGCACCCACGGCGCTTCCTGGCTCCCGCCTCCCGCCTCCCGCACCATGGCCCGGCGACGTCGTCGAGCCGATGTCGAAGATGCGCGCGCTCATCAGCGAGCACATGGTCGCCTCCCGGCATACCTCGGCGCACGTCACTTCATTTATTGAGATCGACTTCACCCGTGTCGCGCGCATTCGCGCCAAGAAGCGAGCGGAATTCGAGGCGGCGACCGGCCAGAAGCTCACCTACATGCCCTTCATCATCAAAGCGGTGACGCAGGGGCTGCAGGCCTTTCCGGTGATGAACTCTTCGGTCGCCGGCACCAACGTCATTTACAGAAAGCAGATCAACATCGGCGTCGCGGTCGCGCTCGACTGGGGACTGATCGTTCCGGTTATCAAGCACGCCGACGATCTCTCACTCTCCGGCATCACCCGCTCGTTGAACGATCTTGCCGCGCGCGCGCGCGCGAAAAAACTGTCGCCGGAAGAAGTTCAGGAGGGGACGTTCACCATCACCAATCCGGGCGTCTTCGGATCGCTGATGGGCACTCCGATCATCAACCAGCCGCAGGTTGCGATACTGGGCGTTGGTGCGATCGAGAAGCGCCCCAAGATCCTTCCCGGCGCCGACGGCGAAGACACCATCGCGATCCGCACCTGCGCTTACTTCTCGATTTCATTCGACCATCGGGTGATCGATGGCGCCATCGCGGACCAGTTCCTCGCCTTCGTCAAGAAAACCATAGAAACATTCCCCGAGACCGGACTCTAATGCCCAAGGCACTAACGATACAGCGCTCGACTGTCCCGAGCGCCGAGCGCGCCAACTATACCAAGCGATTGAAAGTGCTCCGCTCACACTACGCGGCCGCCAACTGCCGCTTCTGGGTTTTCGAGGAGACGGCGCTTCCCGGCGCGTTCGTCGAATTCACTGAGGCAGACGACGAGCAGACGCTCACCGTCGCTCACGCCAACGCGCCACACAAGACGCTCGATCCGTCGCGCGTTTATCAGGAGGTTGAGCTTTAAATGCCCACCCGCTCGCTGCAGGTGGACGGCCACACCTGGAACGTTTATCCGTCAGGCTACATCACGCAATACACCCAGGACGAGTACGCGTTGATGTTCTCGCGCGACGCAGGCAAGAGCCGCGAAGTGCGCGTCACGCGCTACTCCCCGCAAGGAACTCGCTCGCGCGAGCAGGCGTTCGCCGAGCTTTCAGATGCGCAACTGAAGGAGCTGTTCGAGCAGTCGCAGCCGAGCTTTACATCGCCTGAGGCCGGTTACGAGCGGTGAGCGCGAGTGCAGGCCCCGAACAGGCGGGCGCGGCATTCGTCGATCTGCATACACACTCCACCGCTTCTGACGGGACTCTTTCTCCCGAGCAGGTGATCGATGCGGCGAAGCGCTGTGGACTCGCCGCCATTGCGCTGACCGATCACGATACGATCAACGGCGTTGCCGCGGCGCGGGTGGCAGCGGAGCGTCTGGGCGTCCGGCTCATTGCGGGAGTCGAACTGAGCGCGTTCCAGGACGATCACGAAGTGCACATCCTCGCGCTTCACGTCACGCAGCTGGGGGCACTCGAAAAGCGGCTCACGGAGCTGCGCGCGCTCCGCTACACGCGCGCGGAACGCATAGTCGAGAAGCTGAATTCCCTGGGCGTGCCGGTGACTCTGCAAGAAGTTCTTCAGCAATCCAACGGCGGATCCCTCGGACGGCCACACGTAGCGCGAGCGCTGATTGAACGTGGCGTGGTTAGCGATTTTCGCGATGCTTTCACGAGATATCTCGGCGCCAACGGGAGCGCGTTCGTGCCCAAGGCGCGGCTGTCAATCGAGGACGCAATTCGGATCGCGCACGAAGCTGGAGCCCTCGCAGTCTGGGCGCATCCGGGTGATGGCGGACGTCGCGACCGACTCGAGCCGTTGGTGGCCGCCGGCCTGGACGGCGTTGAGGTAAAGCACCCCAGCCATTCAGGGGAGGACGTGAAGCGGCTCCAGGCCCTCTCTGATTTCTTCGGGCTGGTGCAGAGCGGCGGCTCGGACTGGCACGGAGCATCGGAAGGTCCGCGCCGACTCGGTATAATGCACGTGCCGCTTGAGTGGCTGGAAAAGCAGGACGAAAAGCTGGCGGCGATGGCTTCCGGATCGGGCAAATGAGGATCGCGATGTGGAACTAGACGGTCGCGTAGCTCTCGTCACAGGTGCAGGCACGCGCGTCGGGCGCGTCATTGCTCTCGCGCTCGGCAAAGCGGGGATGCGGGTCGGAGTGCATTATGCCGGCTCCGAGAAAGGCGCGCGGCAGACAGCCGACGAGATCATTGCAACCGGGAGTGACGCGAGGACGCTTCCCGGAGATCTGACAGACCCCGCGACGGGACCGCGGCTGATCGAGCACGCAAACAAGGTCTTTGGCGGTCTCGACGTGCTGGTGAACTCGGCGGCGGTAATGCTGCGAACGCCCGTTGGCGAAGTTCTGGTCGAGGATTGGGACGCAATGTTCGCGCTGAATCTTCGTGCTCCATTTTTTCTCTGCCAGTCGGCGTCGCGGATCATGGAAAAAAAGGGGGGCGTCATCGTCAACATCGCCGATCTGGCGGCCTTCGAGTCCTGGCGCAATTACATCCCGCATTCGATCACAAAGGCCGGCGTCGTCCAAATGACGCGCGGACTCGCCCACGCGCTGGGGCCGAGGATTCGCGTGAACGCAATCGCGCCGGGCGCCGTACTGCTGCCGGAGGGGTGGACGCCGGAGCTCGCCGACAAGCTGGTATCGACGACGCCTTTGGGGCGGATAGGAAGCCCCGATGACGTGGCGCAAGCGGTCCTCTATCTGCTCAGCGCGGATTACGTGACCGGAGAGACGATCATCGTCGACGGCGGACGTCACGTTCGAATCTGACGGCGCGAAGACACTCGACGCGACAGTTATATTTCGCGTGTGAGCATGAAAGTGTCCGTTCTCTCTACAGGTGAGTTGATTGGCTGAAGCGCGTGATTACGACGTTGTCATCGTCGGCGCCGGCCCAGCCGGAATGACGGCCGCGCTTTACACGGGGCGAGCCATGCTTCGGACTGCCGTGCTCGAGCGTGGATTCCCGGGCGGTGAGCTTCTCAACACCGAATTCCTGGACGATGTGATCGGCTTTCCCAAGATCCTTGGCTACGAGCTGGCGGAGAAGTTCGCCGCTCACGCCAAGCAATTCGGCGCCGAGTTCTTCGAAACCACCAGCGTCACTTCGGTCACCAAGATGGAAGACGGATACTTCCACACCGAGACCGACAAAGGGGAAATCTTCAGGTCGCCCGCCGTGATCGTCACGGCGGGCGGAACGCCGATCAAGCTGGGGATTCCCGGAGAGCTGGAATTCGCGGGGAAGGGCGTGTCGTACTGCGCCATCTGCGACGCTGCGTTCTTCAAGGAACAGATCGTCGCGGTGGTGGGCGGGGGCGACGCGGCGTGCGAAGAGGCTGACTTCCTGACGCGCTATGCTTCGAAGGTCTATCTGATTCACCGGCGCAATGAGTTCAGGGCATCGAAGATTCTGCAAAAGCACGTGTTCGACAATCCGAAGATCGAAGTCATCTGGGACACGGTGGCGGAGAGAGTCGAAGGCGACTCACAGGTCGGGATGAAAGGGTTGCACCTCCACAATCTCGTCACCAATGAACGCAGATTCCTGGAGGCGAACGGACTGTTCGTCTTCATCGGCTTTCGGCCCAACACCGGGGTGATCGCCGGCCATTTCGATCACGACGTGATGGGATACGTTCTGACAGACAGCGCGATGATGTCTTCGATCCCGGGCTTGTTCGTCGCCGGCGACCTGCGCGCGCAGCTGACGAGGCAGGTGACGACGGCGTCGGGCGACGCCACGACGGCTGCGATCGCGGCCGACAAGTACATCTCTCGCTTCAAGGAGATGGAGCGCGAGGGCTCCGGCGAGGCGACGCGAGAGGCGCTGCAGGCGTCTCATACCAGCGCGGGCGGCTACACGTGATCGGACACCGCCCAGATGCAAAGTCAGGTTTCACAGCCTTGAAATCATGAACGTTCAGACGCTCACCGTCGGTGCCTTTCAGGAGAACTGCTACCTCCTGGTGGATGAGCGATCGCATCACGCGGTGATCGTCGATCCCGGTAGCGAGGGGGAGCGACTGGTCGAAGCGATCGAGCGCAGTGGCGCGGAG
>JBKOVX010000391.1:0-6392 GCA_046724115.1 Gemmatimonadota bacterium
ACCTGAACGAGCTCTATCGACCGCGCCAGATCGAATTCGTGCTGTCGCACTCCGGAGCCGCCGCGCTTCTGATCGGTCGCGACGTTCTGAAGACGTTTCCGCGAGCGATAGAATCCGCTGCGCAGATAATTGTGCTAGACGACGTCGACGGCGCGGCTGGCCAGCTCAAGCCGATCGAATGCAACGAGAGTGATCCGGCGCAGATCACTTACACATCGGGATCGACGGGTCAGCCGAAAGGTGTGTTGATGAGTCACGCCAACCTGTGGGCCGGGGTGCGTATCGTCGCGGGATACCTCGGGCTGCGAAACGACGACAGAATCGCCAGTCTGTTGCCATTCAGTTTCGTCTACGGATTCAATCAGCTGACTACGTCGCTCTGGGTTGGCGCCACGCTGATCGTGGAGCGCTCGACGCTGGCGCAGGAAATCGTCGCCACGCTGCGCCGCGAACGCGTGACGGTGGTTGCCGCCGTGCCACCGCTTTGGCAGCAGTTGCTCGGTGTCGCCTCGTTTCGTGACAGCCGCATCGAGTCGATCCGCACGATGACCAACGCCGGCGGAAGACTCCCTCCCGAAAGTGTGCGCGAGCTCCGCCGCGCTCAGCCTCAGGCCCGTCTGTTCCTGATGTACGGACTCACCGAAGTCTTTCGCAGCACGTTCCTCCCGCCCGAAGAAGTCGACGCACATCCGGACTCGATGGGAAGAGCAGTTCCGGAGTCGGTGGTTTATGTCGTAAATGAAACGGGCGAGTTGGCTGCGCCGGGCGAGGTCGGCGAGCTCGTGCACGGTGGGCCCACCGTTGCCATCGGATACGTCGGCGACACTCAGACTCCGAATGGTGTATTTCGCGCAAACCCGTTTATGCAGCCCGGGATGCCGCCGCGAGTGGTGTACTCGGGCGATCTTGTTCGTCGCGACGAAGACGGCCGGTTGTACTATGTCGGACGTCGCGATCGCATGATCAAAACCATGGGTTATCGCGTCAGCCCGGACGAAATCGCCGATGTGATCCAGGCGTCAGGCTTCGTTCAGGAAGTTGCGATTGTGACGGAGCCCGATCCGCAGCGCGGCGAGCGAATCGTTGCCTGCATCGTGCTTCGCGGCGATGCCAACGTCGAGAAGGTGAAACGGTTTTGCGGAGCGGAGATGCCGCGCTACATGCAGCCGTCGCACTTCATGGTTCTCTCCGCGATTCCTCGCAACCCGAGTGGCAAACACGACCTGCAACAATTGAAGTCCACCGTCGCGGAAGGAAGAACGCAGAAGGTCTGACTCCGAACGATTGAGCTACCGTGCGCGACGCAGCAGGCTGATGAGAGTGGCGGCGCAGCGATCGAGCCGGTCGAACGTGGATCCGAAGACTTCTATGGACTGTCCCCATGGATCGTGGATGGCGCGGCGGGCGCCGGGCATCGGATCCAGATCGCCAGCGACGACAATTCTCGCTGGCCAGACTCCGAAGGTCTCCGTGAGATAGCGCGCCTGATTGGCATCCATGACAATCACCAGATCGTAACCAGCCGGGTTCACTCGCGAGATGGCGCGCGACCGAAACTCGGCGAGGTTGAGTCCGCGTTGACCGGCGAGGAGGAGAGAATTCTCGGGCACGGGTCGCCCCGGACCTACAAAGCCAGCGGACACGACGTTTATGGTGGGCAACCCCCGACGAAGGACCGCCTCGAGGTACGGACTCCGACAGACGTTGCCGTAACAAACTACGAGAATGTTTTGCACCCGGCCGGCTTGTTGCACACGCCGACGCGCCTCTTCGCGCCGGCGCCGATGCAGCATGCGATCGGGAAGATGCTTTGCAGCCAGGTAAACGCTTTTGAGACTCACGTAATCGTTCGGTTCGGCGCGAGCCGATGCACTCATGTCGCCCACGCTTCTATAGGCGACGCGTGCCCGTTGTTCGCAAGCCATATCCTTAAACGCGCGACATCGGCAACGCTCACGCGAGAATGAGTTGGAGCGGTGAACAATCGGTCCCGCAACATTTCGGAACCAGTACCGGCCCGCTCGTCGGCAGCGAGAATCGGCCTCAGCTGTTGATGTTGGTCGTGCGTCATCGGATAGCCTCGAAGTGCGCCGAGCCCTGCATCGGGCGCGGCATTGCCGGCCTTATCGATTAACGCTAGCCGGAGGTATCCCGGCTCGCCACCATCGATCGAACGAACGGGAAGGAACCTGCGAGTTTCCATCGTCTGCGACAGCATTTCCGCGGCGCGCGCGCGACGACGCGCGACCTCCAGCTCGTCACCGTCTATCGCGAGCGCGAGGATTGCGGCGGCTGTCGAAGAGATCGCACGCGGTTCGCATGCCTCGCGGAAAACCATTTCGCCAAGCCGCAGAACCGGAATCGAGGCGGGGATTCCGTAGGTCGCCCGTCTCGCCAACAGCAATTGAGCGGCGAGAGCTACGACCTCAGCCCCGCCGCGTGACCTGCCACCGAATGAGTCACGAACGCGCTGCGTCCATTCAGCGAGACGCGATGACCGCACGAGCAGAGCACCGCCCGAACCCGCCGTCATCCCCTTCCCCCGCCCGAAGCTGAGGATCGAGACATCGGCGAGCGAGCCAAGGCGGGTGGAGTGGAGCGTGCCGCCCGCTGCCTGGGCAGCGTCTTCAATGACCGTGACGCCCCGTTCGTCGGCGAGCTTTCGCACCGCCACCAGATCTGCCGGATACCCGTAGAGATGCGCAACGACGATCGCATCGACCCCTCGCTTGAGCACGTTCGCGACCGAGTCGAGATCGGGACTGAGGGTCGTCGGATCGAGATCGTAGAGCCTTACACGAACGCCCGCCTTTAGAGCAGCCGCCGTCAGATCGATGCAGGCATACGCGGGGTAGGCGACGGTTCCACCCGGGCGAACGAGATCGCGCAACGCAATGACGAGCGCAGACGTCCCGCTGTTGGTGAGAAGGGCGTCCGTTGCTTCGTAGCGACGCCGCAATACCTCGCCGACGTCGTCGCCGCTGCCGCGCAGCATGCCACCAATTCCTGCGGCCAGGGCCCCGAGCGACACCGGCGAATATGCCGGTGGCTGTTGTTGGCGGATCAAGGTATGTAGCGGACTATAGATGGACCGACCGAGGTCGCCAGCGATGCCGGCAGCCGCCGCCAGATTGGCGGACCCCAGCGAAACGCTCCGTCAGTCGGTGAAGGAGTTGCGGCCGTCTTCCCTCTTGATTGCCCGTACCACCAAAGTGCTTCTTCGCGACCACCCCACTGCATTTTGAAGCGGTGCGTCCCGGTACCCGTCGTGCAGCGGCCAAAATTGAAACGTGTCAACCCTTCTTCGATTGCTCGCTGCATGAACGCCCAGTAGACAAGCATGTTCGGCGCCTGCCGATTGTACGCGCGGAGAGACGACGCCCATGTCATCTCGAATTCGCTGCCGAACCGGAATCCACACGCGGCAGCGGCAGGAACGCCTTCGATGTACGCGCACGCAAACCACGCATCCCCGGGAAATTGTTCGGCGATTCCCTGAAAAAAGGCCAGCGGCTGGGTGGGAGTTCCAAGGTCTCGCATGTGCCTGGCAAAAACCCGAAAAAAAGGCACAACCTGATCCGCCCCGAACTTCACCAGCGCTCCGTCCTTCTCGGCCCGCCGAACCTGACTTCGCAGCTTCGAGTCGAAGCGGGCCGAGAGCTCTTTCGCGGTGCTCGGCAGATCGAGCACTACGGTGATTTTGCGGTGCGATGGCTGGAGGTCGATTTCAAGCGGCGTCTTGCTGCGAAGCTCCAGCAGCTTCACGCCTGTGGATTCTGCGATGTCAACCGCGGCGTCGACCAGCGCCTCGACGCCCGCCTTCGTACCTATCGGGCCGCCGTAGTTGAGAAACGGCATCGACACGAGGTAGTGACCAAACAGCATGCTGCGCACCCGCACCAGCGGGAGCACTCCCTCGAGCGTTCCCTCTGAGTCGCGCGCCGAAAGATAGATGCATTCGTGACCGAAAACTTTCTCGATCAGGTCACGCCACCCCAACTGGTGAAAATGGGTGTACCCAACCTGCGCGCGAGCGAACGTGTCCCACTCCGCGGCGCCTCCGCCGTAGCGCTCGACAGTCAGGATCACGCGGCGCCCGCGGAGATTGGTTCGGGCCGGAGCGTCGGGCTCGCCGCCGCGGGGACTGCCGGCATCGCGCGTACGTTGGGCAAGTACGAGACAATGGTGCCGAATTCGAACTCCCGCAGCAGTCGCTCGATTCGCGGCAGCGCGCTCCTCAGTCCTCGATAGTGGCGCATTCGATTCAACAGGGACACCGGAAGCCTCGGCTGGTCGGCATCGATCTCCCACGGATGGATGTAGAATGTGGTCGGCTCCCCACGCGCATTCGCTTCCCGAAACGCGCGTCGAATCACGCTGAACGGAAACTGACGAAGGTATCCCCCGCCTGCCGCGGGAATCGGGTAGTAAAAGATGTTCGTCGTCGCCATCGGGAATTCCGCCAGTTGCCCGCCCTGGCGCTGAATCACGTACGGCGCGCGCCCTGCCGCGGGATATCCGTATCCTTTGCGTCGAATGGGAAAGAGACTCGAATCGTAGGCATAGCCCTCTTCGATCAGAACGTCGAACGCCCATTCGTAGCCCGGAATGATCGAAAAGTTCGGTGCGCGATAACCGAGTACGCCGACACCGCTCACATCCTCAAGGATCTTTCTTGACGACCGAACGTCTTCGCGAAACTGGGAGACGGTCATCGCCGGCACCCGCTCGTGGAAGAAGCCATGCGACGACACTTCGTGCCCGCCGGCAGCTATTGCCCGCACCACCTGCGGACGATGCCGTGCCAGCCATCCGAGAACAAAAAAAGTTGCCCGCGCGCGGTGCCGTTCCAGGGTTTCCAGGAGCTGGTCCACGCTCCGCTCGACGCGACTTGGATGCATCAGCCAGTCGTCGCGAGAAACGACGGACTCGAGAGCCCTGACCTGGAAATACTCTTCGACGTCTACTGTAAAGAAGTGCCTTGTCGCTGAATCGATTGGCATGATTGAAGTCAAGGAGACACGTCACGCGGTGCGCCGGATTCGCACTTCAAATGCCAGCCAAGTATCTTGCCCCGCGCGTCAGCCTGAGGGCCCTATACCCTTGTGCCACATGGAGAAAAGCCACTGTCCCGCGATTCAGAGAATACTCTGGACAAACATCGGAGTCCTGTGACTGTTGCCTCCACGCCACACGTTAGGCGCCTTGGAATTCTGATCGCGGCAATCGGTGTCGCGATGATTTTCACCGCGACGCTGACCCCCCAGCCCGGCCGGACCGAGACCCCGATCCTTTGCGTCATTTGCGGCTCGCTCGGCGGCGTCGACGCAGTGCTCAATCTGATTCTCTTCGTTCCGCTCGGCGTCGGTCTGGGCATGGCGAAAATCTCCGCGAAAACTGCGGTCGCCGGGATTCTACTCCTCTCGCTGTCGATCGAGATCACCCAGTACTTCTTCATTACCGGACGCGACGCGACACTGGGTGATGTGATTACAAATACCCTCGGTGGTGGGTTCGGCTTTCTAGTCGCGTCGAACGCGCGGGAAATCCTGTCCCCGTCTCGACGCATCGCGCTCAGGCTCGCCGTTGCCTGGAGCGCAGTGTGGCTAGTGCTTCAGCTCGTCGTGGGCTACGCCATTCTGCCGTCTCTCCCCGCGGGTCGGTACTACGGGCAGATCGGTCGCGTTTTCTCGGATCTGTCACCCTTCCTGGGGCAGGTTCTGACGGCCACTATCGGTGACGTTGTCGTCCCCGATTTCGGATACGCCAGGACGCTCGAGTTTCGGAACCGACTGGCGCGCGGCGATTTTGTGGCGGCGGTTGTTATCCCCGCCGGACCAACGCCAAGAGTAGCACCGATGCTTCGGGTGGCAGACGACAGTCAGCGCGAGATCGTTCTGCTTGGCCAGCGGCGACAGGATCTGGTCTTTGGCGTTTACACCGGCGCCACCGCGCTTCGATTGCGTCCGCTGCGATTCGTTCTTCCGGCGGTATTTCCCGCGAGCGGAGTTCAGTGGGTCCTGGCGGCTGAAAATCCCTCTGCTGCGACGAGTGACACACTGCAGCTCGCTGGTCGCTTTGATGGAGCCGGCGTCGAGATGAGGGCGATATCTTCACGCGCAATCCGCGAATCTCGGGTGACGGTCGACCCCCGCTTGGGCTGGAAGCTGATTCTGCCTCGGCAATGGTACGTGACGGGGAGCGCTGGTGAATTGATTCTTTCGCTGATCTGGTGCGGAGTGATTCTCTTCCCGCTCGGCTACTGTCTCGCGTTCGTGAATGCGCAGGCGGCGACGAATCCGACTGCGAAAGCCATCAGCATAATCGGAATCGTGGCACTTCTGATCACCGGTTTTGCGGGTGTTCCGCGCCTGCTCGGACTGCATGTGGCG
>JBKOVX010000431.1:0-2947 GCA_046724115.1 Gemmatimonadota bacterium
CACCTGATGTTCTCGCACCGCCCTGCCCTATGCTCGCTGGCTCTTTTGCTAAGCTTCGCGGGGCCGATCAGCGCGCAGGCGCCGTTACAGACCGCGCCTTTCGATCGCGCGAATCTCGATACGAGTGTTGCCGCCTGCCAGGATTTCTACGAGTTCGCCAATGGCGGCTGGCTGCAGCGCGCCAACATTCCCGGCGACTACCCGACGTACGGCGCGTTCGACCAACTGTTCGATCAGAACCAGGAGCTACTGCGCACCATTCTGGACAGCAGCGTGGTGCGAGTGAAGTCCGGTCAGTACAAGCCGGGTACCGGTGAATGGAAGGTTGGGGCTTTTTACTCGACGTGCATGGACACCGTCGCCATCGAGAGACTCGGCGCGACACCGCTCAAGCCAGGCTTCGATCGCATCGCCGCAATCAACAGCGTTGACGACCTGAAGCGAGCGCTCGGCGAGTTGGAGAAGAGCTATGGGCTGGCGCCCATTTCAGAGGGATCCGCGCAGGACGCCAAGGATGCGGCGAATACGATCGCCGGGCTCTATCAGGGTGGCCTCTCGCTCCCGAACAGCGAGTACTACACAAAGACCGATACCGCGTCGGCCAATTTGCGCGCGAAGTTCACCGCCAGCGTCTCCCGGATGGTCCAGCTGCTTGGAGATCCTCCAGCGACGGCCGATGCGGAAGCGAAAACAGTGCTCGCCGTCGAGACCGAGTTTGCGAAAGGCTCGCGCACTCCCATTCAGCTCCGCGACGTCGTCAATAACTATCACGGCATGACGCTGCGCCAGGTCGATTCCCTGACGCCGCATTTTTCGTGGGAGGCGTTCTACGCCGCGCTCGGCATTCCCGCTCCAGCCAAGATCAACGTCGGACAGCCGGAATTCTTCCAGAACTTTGACCGTCTGGTTACCAGCGTCCCCATCTCCGACTGGAAGACTCTGCTGCGCTGGCGACTGGTCAGCGCCGCCGCGCCGTCGCTGAGCACGCCGTTCGTCAAGGAGAACTTCGAGTTCAACAAGCTCTTCACCGGTGCTACCGAGATCAGCCCGCGCTGGAAGCGATGCACCAACGCCACCGACAATTATCTTGGCGAGCTGCTGGGGCAGGAGTTCGTTGCGCGGAAGTTCTCGCCAGCGGCGAAAGCGCGCGCGGTGACGATCGTAGACAACCTCGTGCGAGAGCTGCGCTCGCGCATCGAGCAACTGCAGTGGATGGGACCGGAGACGAAGCAACAGGCCCTGGTAAAGCTCGATGCGTTCAGTCGCAAGATCGGCTATCCAGACAAGTGGCGCGACTACTCGAAGCTTACGATTAGCCCGACCGGATACTACGCCAACGTGCTCGCCGGACAGCAGTGGGCGTCAGCGCGCGACTGGGCAAAGATCGGCAAGCCGACTGACCGCACTGAATGGGGTATGACTCCTCCCACCGTCAACGCCTACGAAAATCCTCTGCTCAACGAGATCGTGTTCCCGGCGGGAATACTGCAGCCGCCGTTTTTCGATCCCAACGCCGACGACGCGCTCAATTACGGCGCGATGGGAGCGGTGATCGGGCACGAGATGTCACACGCTTTCGACGACCAGGGCCGCCAGTATGACAAGTACGGCAACATGCGCGACTGGTGGAGCAAGGAGGACGCTGCGCGCTACAATGCCGAGGCGCAGAAGATCGTCAAGCAGTTCGATGCGTACACAGTCCTCGACACCGCGACGCACGTTCAGGGTCAGCTCACGCTCGGTGAGAACATCGGAGACTTTGGCGGATTGACCGTCGCCTATGCAGCGATGAAGAGGGCGCTGGCGGCCCATCCCCAGCCGGTGATTGATGGCTTCACACCGGAGCAACGATTCTTCCTGGGTTGGGCGCAGGTCTGGCGCGAGCTGGATCGCCCGGAATTCCTCAGGTTTCTGGTGAGCTCCAATCCGCATCCTCCCTCGAAGTGGCGCGTCGATGGGCCGCTGAGCAACATGCCGGAGTTCAAGGCAGCGTGGGGATGCAAGGACGGCGACCCAATGGTGCGGCCGGCGGCGCTCCAGCCGCATATCTGGTAGACGACGTGCAAGCCGACGCCACCGCCTCCTCGGCGCTGACTCTCCTCTCCGAGGAAGAGACGATGTTCCGCGACGCTGTCGCGGCGTTCGCGGAAGAGGAAGTGCGTCCGCGCGTGATGGAGATGGAGAAGGCGGGAAAGATCGACCCTTCCCTCCTGCCCAAGTACTTCGAGCTCGGCCTGATGGGAATCGAAGTTCCAGAGCAGTACGGGGGCGCCGGGGGCAGCCTCTTCATGGTGACGCTCGCCGTCGAAGAGATCAGCAAGATCGACGCGGCGGCGGCGATCGTCTGCGATGTGCAGAACACCCTGGTGAACTACCCGATCGCTCGCTACGGCAACGACGCGCAGAAATCGAAGTACCTGCCGCAACTGACATCGGAGATCGTTGGCGCCTATGCGTTGTCGGAGTCCGGATCGGGATCAGACGCGTTCGGACTCGCCACACGCGCCGAGAAGCGGGGTGACAAGTGGATACTGAACGGCCAGAAATTATGGATCACCAACGGCGCTGAAGCAGGCATCTTCGTCGTGTTCGCCAACGCCGATCCTTCGGCCGGCTATCGTGGCATCACCGCCTTCATCGTCGAGCGCGATTTCAAGGGTTTCAAGGTCGGCAAGAAGGAGGACAAGCTCGGCATTCGCGCGTCGAGTACGACGGAGCTGTTGCTGGACAATTGCGAAGTGCCCGACGAGAACGTCCTCGGTCCCGTCGGTCAGGGCTACAAGATCGCGATCAATACGCTCAACGAAGGGCGCATCGGCATCGGCGCGCAGATGATCGGCGTCGCGCAGGGCGCGATCAACGCCACTCTCAACTACGTCAACGAGCGGAAGCAGTTCGGCAAGCCACTCTCGGATTTTCAGGCGATCCAGTTCCAGCTGGCGCAGGC
>JBKOVX010000374.1:0-5556 GCA_046724115.1 Gemmatimonadota bacterium
TCGTTACGCTGGTCGTTTGGCTAATACTGATGCCGGGGAATCCAGCATTCGCAATCGAGCGCATGGTGACAGTACTGGTGATCGCATGTCCGCATGCGCTGGGCCTCGCGGTTCCTCTCGTGATTGCCATCTCGACGACTCTCGGTGCCCATGCGGGACTGTTAGTAAGAGATCGCCGTGGGCTGGAAGAAGCGCGCAATCTTACAGCGATCGTGTTCGACAAGACGGGCACCCTGACTCTCGGCCAGAATCGAGTCGTCGATCTCGCGACTGTTGACGGTGTGACGCCAGAGGAGGCGCTGCGGCTGGCCGCTGCCGTCGAACTGGATTCCGAGCATCCGATTGCGCGAGCGATTGTGAAGAGCGCCGAGGAGCGAGGACTCCAGGCGCCGCAGTCCAGCAACTTCGAGTACCTGCAGGGTCGGGGCATCCGCGCTACGGTCGAAGGCAGGCGACTCGCGACAGGTGGCCCGAACATGCTGGCGGCAGAGAAGGCCGAGCCGGATGCACGACTCCGGGACTTCACGGATCGCGCGTCCGCCCGCGGTCAGGCGACGGTCTTCCTGATGGATGATCAGCGCGTCCTGGCCGCGTTCGCGATTGCCGATGTCATTCGGCCGGAATCGAGAGAAGCTGTCGATCGCCTGCACAGCTCACGCATCGAGGTAGTCATGATCACAGGCGACGCTCAGCCGGTCGCCGACGCCGTGGCGAAGGAGCTCGGCATCGACACTGTCTTCGCGCAGGTCCTGCCGGACCAGAAAGCAAAGCGAATCGAAGATCTCAAATTGAGCGGAAAGATCGTAGCAATGGTTGGCGATGGCGTGAACGATGCCCCGGCGTTGGTCACCGCGGATGTCGGGATCGCAATCGGCGCAGGAACCGAAGTGGCGGTCGAAGCGGGCGACATCGTCCTCGTCCGCAGCGATCCCCGCGACGTCCCCAAGGTCATTGCGCTATCCCGCGCGAGCTATCGAAAGATGATTCAGAATCTCTGGTGGGCAGCCGGTTACAACATCGTCGCCATTCCTCTCGCAGCCGGGGTCCTCGCCTCGCGGGGAATCGTCTTGTCGCCAGCCTTCGGCGCTGTACTCATGTCGGCCAGTACGGTAATCGTAGCGATCAACGCTCAGCTCCTTCGTCGCGCAAGACTTTGAGTCCCTCAGTGAATCCGGTCATTTCCGTCTCCCACCTGGGTAAACGCTACGGTCGCACCGTCGCCGTTGACGACGTCTCGCTCGAAGTTTTCGAGGGCGAGATCTTCGGACTCATAGGACCGAACGGCGCCGGCAAGACGACGACGATGGAGTGCGTCGAGGGCAATCGCGTTCCCGACAATGGAAAGATCTCGGTGCTTGGTCTGGATCCACAGCGCGATGCCAATACACTCCGCCAGCGAATCGGTGTGCAGCATCAGGAAGCGCACCTGCAAAAGCGGATCAAAGTCTGGGAAGCGGTCGACCTTTGGCAATCGCTCTACACTCGTGCGGTTGATAGTGACGCGCTTCTCGCGCGGCTCGGACTCGAATCCAAGCGCGATACCTGGTTCATGAATCTCTCGGGCGGCCAGAAGCAACGGCTCTTCATTGCCCTGGCACTCATCCACGAACCCGAGGTTGTTTTCCTGGACGAGCTCACCACCGGACTCGACCCGCAGGCGCGCCGCGCGATCTGGGGTTTGGTCACGGGCATTAGGGACCGCGGCACCACGGTCTTTCTCACGACGCACCTGATGGAAGAAGCCGAAAAGCTCTGCGACCGCGTGGCGATCATCGAGCACGGACGGCTGATCGAGGTCGGCACGCCCGACGAGCTCGTGCATAAGCACTGTCCCGAACGCACCGTCGTGTTCACGAGCGATGATGCCAACGTCGCCGAGCGTCTTCAGGGACTGGGGACGGTCGAGCGCGCCGATGGAACGACGTCGACTTACACCATCCGCGGCGCCGGCGACGATTTCGTGACCGATGTCATCAACGTCATCGCCCGCGAGGGGATTCGCGTGCGTGGCTTTCGCACCGAGATCCCGACGCTCGAAGAAGTGTTTCTCAAGCTGACCGGCCACGGGATCAGGGACTGAATGCAACCTCGATTCCTGCGCGGATTCTGGAAGCTTACCTGGCTCGAGACCAAGATCTTCTCGCGCGAGCCGATGGGATTTGTCGCCACGCTCGTCATGCCCTTGCTGGTGTTCCTCATCCTCGGGCGCGCGTTCGGCGTGAGTAGGCCCATGGCCCCACCCGACGTCGAGATTCCATTCAACGTGGCGATTTTTGCGGCGATCCTCATCGCAGTCAGCGCGGTGCAATCGCTGACGGCGATCATCTCTATCTATAGAGAAGGAGGCATCCTCAAGCGCCTCCGCGCCACGCCGCTTTCGCCGGTGACGATCATGGGTGCGCAGGTGATCGTGAAGCTCGCTTTCACTGTGATCAGCCTGACATTGCTCATGCTCGCCGGGCGTCGGCTTTTCCCCGGCATCATGAGTGTCAACGTCTTCAGTTTCACCGCGGCCGTAGTCCTCGGCACGTTCAGCATCCTCTCGCTCGGCTTCGTGATCGCCAGCCTCGTGCCGACGGCGCGATTCGCCCAGCCAATCGGTGCAGCGGTTCTCTACCCGATGCTGGCGGTATCGGGACTGTTCTTCCCCGTCGACAAACTGCCGCGCGCACTGAGGGCGCTGGCGTATCTATTCCCGACCACGCATGCGGTCGCACTCCTCAACGGTGTGTGGGATGGATCGGGATGGAGCGCGCACTGGGTGAACGTCGCGGCGCTGCTGCTGCTGTTCGCTGTGTACACTGCGCTCTCCGCGAGGGTATTTCGCTGGGAGTGATTTGGGCGCAGTTCCCACCTACCGAGCGAATCGATGTACGGCCTTGACCACGAATGCGCCATTCAACGGACGCGAGAGTATGCGGCTGGATGGGAATCGCGTTGCAACGGAGGGATCTGTCGTATATCCTGAATTCCACACCGCGTAAATGTCGTCGCCGATCTGCGGTATCCAGTGGAACCGGAGATTGAAGTCAGCGCGTTGCGATTCGTTGTTGAACTGCACAAATCCCAGAAAACCCGTACGGGTGTTGAACGTGTACTCGAGCCGACCCGCGGCCTCGACCGCCGAGAAACTCCCCGCTGGCAGCTGCGCTGAGGTCACTGAATAGGTGGTTCCCAGAATTACGTGACCGCCGCCGCGATAAGTCGCGCCCAGCTCCGCGGTGCTGCTATGGCCATTGTAGAATTGGCCTCTGCTGATGATCGCCTCGGCGCTCAGTGGGCGCCCCGTCGAGGTCCCATATTGAACGTCGCCGCTGGTCCACCAATAGCGGCCCGGCGCGATGACAGTTCCGCGGAAGATCTCGAACGCTTCAGCCGGTGCGTCCAGGTCGCGGCGAACGTTGAGCTCGAAGTGATCGCCCGATTGCAGATCGCCCGCCAGCACGTGCCACTCGAAGTCCGCTGTCTGCCACTTTGATGCGTCGGTAAGACTCGTGTGCCTGTCAGCGATGATGTCCCACGTCGGAATCGGAGTGATATCGAGCTGACGAATTCCCAGCACGCCTGGTCTCGGCTGAAAATCGATGTGTCCGGTTAACTCCCTGATGCCGGTCCGCCGCACGAATCCCAACGTAGGGTTGAAGCCAGAATCGATCGAATAGAGCGAGACGAAGGTGTCGAACAAATCATTCGGCGCATCGGTCGAGATTCGCCAGGCGAGAGGTGTTCCGCTAGCAGCGCTGGTCCTCGTGCCGATAATCCATAAATGCGGCTCGACGTTGAAGCCGCTCACGACGAGTGGGAAGTCTATATCCGCGCCCGCGCCATGTTCATCGCGCATGCCGGGCAGCGAGCGGTTGACGTACATCCCGACGATTGACGAACGGTCGAGGAGGTCACGCCCCAGCCGGATGGCGATGTCGTTCGCTTCCTCACGCCCACCAGTGCGAGCATCGAGCAGTCCGATTCCCCACGGGCCCGCCTTGCCATAGACTCGTGCGCCAGCACGAATCGGCACCGGTGCGCCGGTGGAATCGAGGCCGATCCGGCGCGAGTAAAAAAGCTGCACGCGCTCAACTCTGCCGATCTCGAACAAGCCACTCGATTCCAGAAAGAAGTCGCGCTTCTCGGGGAAGAATGTCGGAAATCGCGTCAGGTTGATCACCTGCTGGTCCGACTCCACCTGCGCAAAATCAGTATTGATCGTGAAATCGGCTGTCATCGTGGGTGACACAGCGAGCTTGGCGTCGATTCCGAATTTCCCGCCGTTGCTCGACGGCGCCACTCGCGTTCCCGCGCTGTCATAGGAAGCCGCGACCAATCGTCCAAGCGCGTAAGGACGGAGCTCGAGCGGCCGATCACTTCCGACGTCACCGAACCCGGCGATGTCGCCAGTATTGATCAGATTGTCGATCCCCTGCGCACGCCCCCACGATCGCCACAGATCTTCCTCATTCTTGCGGCGAATGACGCGTCTGACGTTGAGCCCGATGACGTCATTGCCCCGGCTGAACCGAAGCGTTTGCAGCGGAATCGCAAACTCTGCCGACCAGGAGGCGGCGTCGCGACGCGTCACGACTTCCCAAATGCCGTTCCAGTTTTCGTTGAGGTTGTCGAGTCCGGTGAGCTGTGCATCCCACATCGCACCGTTGGGATTGGTACGGAACAGGAATGCGCTGCGCCGATCACGGTAGCTGTCGATGAGGAGCGTGACGTTGTCGTCCGACGATAAATCGGCGTCGCGTCGAAGCTGCGCGCTGCGAATCCGCCGCATCTCACTGTCGTAGGCACGGACGGCGACGTACAGCCGCTTCTCGTCGCGAATGATTTTGACGACGGTGCGCTCGGTCGCCGGTGCGCCCTCGATCGGCTCGCGTTGGCGGAAATCCACGATGGAATCGACGGATTGCCATACGGACTCTGAGAATTTGGCATCGAGTCGGATTGCCTCTGTCGCAACACGAACTCCGTAGCTCGGCTCTGCCAAAACCCGCTTCTGCGAGGGGACGGCCGCTTGCCCATCGAGATGCACTGGCCAAACGGCCAGTACCAGAAGCCACCGACGCATCCTCAGCACGTTCGCTGGCAAATCCGTTATCGCATCGGCTCGTAGATCCTGAGCACGGGATGTCCGTTCACATTCTCGAGTGGCAGGTAGACAAGGTGTGTCCGTGGATCGACGGACACCGTGTGCGCGTGCGGCGCACGGACCTCGCCGAGCGAGCGCAACGTCTTCCCGTCGAGCCAGAACACGGAGAGCGCGCCTGATTCCGCCGCGACGTACAACCGGCGCCACGACGGATCCCACGCCAGCACATCGGGATCGTCCGAAACCTTGAGTGTCTGCACGACCTTCATCGACCGAAGATCCACAACAGCGAGGCTGCCGTTGCCTTCGCTCGAGATGAATGCGAGACGATCCGGCTCGTCGAGCGTGAAGCCGTGCGGGCCGTCGGAACCGGGCAGATCGTAGCTCTGTACGACGCGCTCGCTCACCGGATCGATTGCCGCCAATTGATTTCTCGTCTGCACGGCTACCAGAACACAGTGTGACAC
>JBKOVX010000119.1:0-3285 GCA_046724115.1 Gemmatimonadota bacterium
ACGTTTCCACTTCGTCTCTCGAACAAGGTCACCCACGAAGTCGTGATCGAGAACCTGCGCGCACAGGGGTTTTTGCGAGTCGCCATCGATGGACTGGTACAGCATCTCGACGAAGTCGAGGCGTCCGGGCGCGATATCACGCGCGCCAAAGAGCTGCTCGTCGTCGTCGATCGACTTACTGCATCGCCCGAGACGAGCGGACGACTTACTGATGCGGTCGGGACGGCGTTCGCCGAGGGCGAAGGAGATTGCCTGAGTCTGCTGGCGGATCCGGTCGTCTCACCAATCGATGGACTTACGGTTACCAAGCTCCGGTTCACCGAACGATTTGAATGCGCCAACGACGGCACGCTCGCCCCCACGCCAACGCCCCAGCTCTTCTCGTTCAACAATCCACGCGGTGCCTGCTCGCAGTGCAACGGCTTCGGCGCGATCCTCGAGTACGACGAATCGCTTGTCGTCCCCCACCCCTCTCGCTCGCTTCGAGATGGAGCGATCGATCCCTGGACCAAGCCGCGCTACGACAACAAGCGGCGGGCGCTGGCGGAATTCGCGAAGCGAGAGCGCATCCCGATGGATAAGCCCTGGGAGTTGCTGACGTCGGGGCAGCGAGAGATGCTGCTTCGCACCAGGACGCGCGGCTACAAGGGAATCTTTCCCTTCCTCAAGGACCTCGAGGAGAAGCGGTACAAGCAGTACATCAGAGTTTTTCTGCGACAGTACCAGACAGCGCAGCAGTGTCCGCGCTGCCACGGCACCAAGCTCCAGCCCGACGCGCTCAACGTGCGCGTTGGTGGACTGAATATCGCTCAAGTCGCGGAGCTGCCGGTCGACCAGCTGGCGGCGTGGCTCAATGACCTGCAGCTGTCCGATTTCGAGCGCAGCATCGCGGCGATGATCCTCAAGGAGGCGCGCGATCGCGTGACGTTTCTCCGCGATGTGGGACTCGGCTACCTATCGATGAATCGTGCCACGCGCACGCTCTCGGGCGGCGAAGCGCAGCGCATCGGGCTCGCCAACTCGCTCGGCTCTCAGCTCGTCGACACACTGTACGTGCTCGACGAGCCATCGATCGGGTTGCATCCGCGGGACATGGATCGATTGCTCAACCTGTTGAAGCGACTGCGCGACGCCGGCAACAGTGTTCTCGTCGTCGAGCACGATCTCGCCGCGATCGAAATGGCCGACTACATGGTGGAGCTCGGCCCGGGAAGCGGGGAGGCAGGAGGAGAAGTCGTGTTCGCGGGACCGTTGTCGCGCATTGCAGAAAGTCCGCTGACCGGTCAATACGTCACCGGCGTGCGATCGATTCCGCTGCCGGACAATCGCCGGCGTCTCGGTCCGCGCTGGATCACACTCACCGGCGCGCGCGAGCACAATCTGCAGGACGTCGACATCCGCATTCCAATCGGAGCGTTGACGGTCGTCACCGGAGTCTCCGGTTCCGGCAAGAGCACGCTCGTGCACGACGTGTTGTATCGAGCGCTGGAGACGCACCTCGTCGGCGAGCACTCGGCGAAACTGCATCTGGGTGAGAAGGTCGGTGAATACGAGACTATCACCGGCTTCGATGCGATCGAAGACGTAGTGCTCATCGATCAGAGTCCGATCGGGAAGTCGCCGCGGTCGAATCCCGTGACGTACGTGAAGGCGTTCGACGAGATCCGCTCGATTTTTGCCGACACTCCGCTGGCACGCCAGCGGAAGTACACACCTGGGACTTTCAGCTTCAATGTCGCCGGCGGACGTTGCGAAGCATGTGAAGGCGCGGGAGCGCTCGAAGTGGAGATGGTGTTCATGGCCGATGTCTTCGTGCCTTGCGATGACTGCGGCGGCAAGCGCTACAAGCCGGAAGTGCTCGACGTTACCGTGCGGGGCAAGAACATTCACGAAGTGCTGAACATGACGGTCGATCAGGCGATTCGGTTTTTCCCGCGCGAAGAGAAGCTCGGTCAGGCGTTATGGCAGCTCCAGCAGGTTGGACTCGGCTATCTCAGGCTCGGTCAGCCGGCGACCACGCTTTCCGGTGGCGAAGCGCAGCGCATCAAGATCGCGCGCGAGCTGGCGATGGCCGGCAAGAAATCGGGAAGGAAGATGTACGTGCTGGACGAGCCGACGACCGGACTCCACCTCGAGGACATCAGAAAGCTGGCGAAGGTCTTCGATCGCCTCCTCGAGCAGGGACATACACTCGTGCTCATCGAGCACAATCTAGACGTGATCAAGCTCGCCGACTGGATCATCGACCTGGGTCCGGAGGGTGGAATTGCCGGCGGGCACGTCGTTGCGATGGGTCGCCCGGAGGACGTTACGAAGGTCGAGGATTCGCACACCGGTCAGTGGTTGGCGCCTCTGTTGAAGCGTCGAACCCAACGCGTCAGCTCAACCCGGATAAACCCGGCGCCGGCCGAGTTCGAGGAGATGTCGCAACTCGCGCTCTAGGAGCGCGACTCCTGCAGGATTCTGGAGACTTTCGTCGTCACCGCGCGCGGCGAGAATCGGTGTGCCTGCGCCACCAGCTTGTTCTTGATTCCGGGAATCGCTACCCGCTGGCCGTGCATCATCGCAGTAACGCCGTACTCGGCGACGCTCGTGGCATCGTCGGTTCCAAACATCGTGAACAGCCGGGATTCGCCGACGTGCGCAGTGCTGGCGAAGTCAGTGCGGGTCGCTCCTGGGCAAAGCGCCGTCACGGTTACTCCGCTGTCGCGCAGCTCCTCTGCCAGCGCCTCGGAGAAGCTGAGCACGTACGCCTTCGTCGCGTAATAGACCGCCATCAATGGTCCCGGCTGGAACGCCGCTGTCGACGCGAGATTCAGGATCCGGCCAGACTTCGCTTTGATCATCGGCGGCAGAAAGAGCTTGGTGAGGTGAGTCAGGGCGGCGATGTTGACCTGAATCATCTCGAGCTCTCGCGTGACATCGGTGTCCGCGAACGCTCCGCCGAGTCCGAAGCCAGCATTGTTGACGAGGATTTCGATCGGAATACTCTCGACGCGGAGAAAGTCGAAGATGTCCTCCGGAGCTTCGCGTCGTCGCAGGTCGGCGGCGAAAACGTGAACTTTTACATCATACTTGCCTTCGATCTGACCGGCGGCTGCCTCCAGCGCGTCGCGATTGCGCGCGACGATCGACAGGTCGAATCCCTTGCGCGCCAGCACCTTGGCGATCTCGAGTCCGATGCCACCCGATCCGCCGGTGATGAGGGCGGTTTGTCGCTGAGTCCCGTTTCGTTTTGAGCGCATGATTGGAAGTTAGATCGGGGTCGCTTGTGCGAGAATCACC
>JBKOVX010000094.1:0-8956 GCA_046724115.1 Gemmatimonadota bacterium
GGTCAGCTGAGGGCGGCCTTTCTGTAATGTCGATCACGAATCCGTTGCCCCAGGGTGATGACTGGGCGCTGTTGCCTGACGGAACCATCGCCCTCGTGCGCACCAGGGATTTTCACGTCGACTGGCTCAACCCCGACGGAACACGCACTGCATCGCCAAAGATCCCTTTCAACTGGGAGCGACTGACCGACGAGGGGAAAGTCGCATTCGTCGATTCGGCGAAAGTGGCGATCGAAAAAGCGCGTGCCAGCGGTCAGCTGGGCGTCGGTGGATTCGGTCCGCAGCTCGTGATGCGCGGTGACGCCGGGGGCGACGGGCCGGGTGGTGGACGGCGTCGTGACGGCGGGAGCGGCGATGCGCCGCGCGGTGGATCTACACCAGCTCCGGCGCCGAACGCAACACCCGGAACCGCGACGGTGACGGCAGGTGGCAATACGGTAACCACTGTCGGCCCTGGTGGCGGAGCACTTGGTGGCCCACTACCCCCGCTCACGATGATCTCACCGAGTGAGCTGCCCGATTACAAGCCGGCGTTCGCACCGGGCTCGACGCGCGTTGATGTCGACGGAAATCTCTGGATCAGAACCAGTCAGAATGTAGACGCACGCCCAGTCTACGACGTCGTCAATCGGAAAGGAGAACTGATCGACAGAGTTCAGCTGCCCGCGAATAGAGTCCTTGCTGGCTTCGGAGAGGGTGGCGTCGTCTATCTCGCCGTCCGCGACGGAACGACCGCGCACCTGGAGAAGGCGCACGTTCGATAACGAGGGACGAGGGGCGAGGGACGAGGGGCGACTTGCCGGCGGGAAGTTGGTTTCTATCTTCCCGTTTCCCGTTTCCCGTTTCCCGTTTCCCGTTTCCCGTTTCCTGTTTCCCGTTTCCCGCTTCCCGCTTCCCTCGTCCCTCGTCCCTCGTCCCTCGCCCCTCTAGTGTCTCATCCCCTTCGCCACGTGCAGCGCCAGCGCCATGATGCTGATCATCGGATTCACGCCCGATGAAGCAGGGAAGAGACTCGCGTCCGCGACGTAGGCTCCCGGCATCCCGAACACTTCGCCGTTCTGATCGCAGACAGCGGCGTCGTGGTTGTCCCCCATTCGACACGTTCCCATCTGGTGCGCGCTGAATAGCGGAAGCCGATTGGGACTCGTCGGCGCGGCATCGATCGCGCGGCAAAATTTTTCGATGGATACGCCCGACTCGCGGTCCCACGCCAGACGATCCGTATGCAGCGTGATGATTCGATCCGCACCCGCGGCGTGGTGCAGCTGGGCAGCCCTCGTCATTCCGTGCTTGAGCAGCTTTTTTTCTTCGGCGCCGAGCTTGTACTCGAACCAGGGTTGACCGGCGCTGGTGAAGCGGACCCGGCCACCCTTCGAATCGCGGCTCAACACGATGAAGGGCGCACCGGTCCTCACGCGCTGCATTTCGCGTCGATGATCGCGCGCATTTCCCCAGGGGATCCCGACGGACAACAACCCCGGATGCGCCGGAGCCGCCTCGATCCTGTAACCGTAGCCCTCCGACAGGTTGCTGAATTCGTCGCAGACGACGGTCTGCGGCGGTCCCTTCCACGATTCGATCGGCGACTGGTAGAAGCCCAGTACCGCCACCGTTGGATGGAGGAAAAGGTGCTGCCCGAGGTGGAGGGACTTGAGTCCGGATCGAGCCAGAATCGCCGGAGTCTCCAGCGCACCGGCGGCGAGGACGACACGCGACGCCGCGATTCTCACCGGTCGCCGCTCACTTTGTGGATCCGCGTACGTGCCCTCCACGCCAGTGACCTTGCCCCTGCTCAGCGCCAGCTTCGTCACCGAGAATGGCGCGATCACCCTTGCGCCGGAACGAATCGCGTCCAGCAGGTAGGTCGTCGCCGCGCTTTGCTTTCCGCCCACTCTGCACCCGAACATGCAGTTCCCGCATTGCGCCGGATTGCAGCCGAGCGAATTCCGGGAGATCACGCTCCAGCGGTAGCCGAGTGACTGCGCACCGCGGCAGATGGCGGAGTTGCACTCGTTGATCTCGCTCTCGTCTGTCGACGCGCCGATGCGCAGCCACACCGAGTCGAGACACTCCGTGAATGAATCGCCGGCGAAGAAGCTGCACCCCGAAAGCTCCGCCCACTCCTCGCGCACGTCGTCGGGAGTGCGAAAGCACGACTGCCAGTTGACCGTCGTGCCGCCGCCGATCGACGAGCCGGCGAGCAGCGACATGCTGAGATCGCGCGTTCCCGCGAGTCCGCCCTCACGAAATAGCTGGTGCAATCCGATCAGCTCGTGCTGATCGAACTCATCCCCGCTCCATATCCCGCCGGCCTCGACGACGACGACGTCCTGTCCGGCGGCGGCGAGCTCCGCTGCCACTACGCTCCCCGCCGCACCGGAGCCAACGACGCAGACATCGCAATCGATCTTTGTATCGTCGCCGATCCTGGCGACCGGGATATGTGGCGCGGTCGACTTCGGATTCAGCTCCGGCTCGTACCCGATTGCGCTCAATAGCGCGTCGGACTCTGGCGTCCCGTTGGCGGCGTAGGTGTGGAGCATCGCCAGGCTCCTCGCGCCCTGATATGCGGTGCGAAGTTGGGGCACGGCGCTGCGCGACAACCTTTGCAGCACCCGCTCCCGCTGGCGCAGTGAGAGCTGTGAGAACCGCGATGCACTGCGCGAGACGCTCGCCATGAAGAGGGGATTCCCGAGGAGTCGCAGGAAAAACCGGAACGCTTCGCACTTGGCGGGCTCGATCATGTCCAGCGCACTGGCGACACGGGCGCTCACGCCAAGATCCGCCGCCGACATGCTGAAGAGCGCCGGATCTTCGTCCTTCTCGAAGGCGAGGGAAGGCACGAAGGTGTCGCAAAGGGCGTCGAGAGCTTCGGTTTCCCTGTGGGTGAGATTCACCTTTCCCCCTTTCTCCGTGGCGCTTCCCGCCTCCCGCCTCCCGCCTCCCGCTTAGCTCGCTCTAATGCGTCCCGCCGCCAATAAAACTAGCGCCGAAATACGGATGCTTGCGATATCGACGGCGGAAATAAATCTTTGGTCCACGACGAGGAGGGTTTTCTGGCTGGCTACGATTTTACAACCCGGGTCCGCGGCGCGCTGATCAAGGCGCGGGAGGAAGCGCATCGGCGCAATCACGAGTACGTCGGCACCGAGCATCTCCTGCTCGGCCTTCTCACCGAGGACGACACCCTTGTGATGGACATTCTCGAGAACCTCGGCGCCAACCCGCTCGACCTCAAGACCGCCGTCAACCAGATGGTGGCGGATGGGCGGCCCACGGCGAGGTCGCGAATTCCCGATCTGCCGTACACCGCGCGAGCGCGAGTAGTGCTCGATCAGGCGATCGCCGTCGCCCACGAATTCGGTGACGGATACGTCGGCACTCAGCACCTTCTGCTTGGACTCATTCGCGAGCGACACGGCGTCGGGGCGAAGGCGCTCACCATCGCCGGATTGACGGAGGCGTCGTTGCGCCGCGAAATCGTCCGCCTTCTTCAGGGAGAAGGTGTCGCCGCCATGCTCGACGTCGAGACACCACGCCTGCACGACAAGCATGTCCCTCTCAGCTTCGCCGTCGAAATACGCTACGACGACGGGACGATGGCGAAGAAGATCTTCACCTCGAACGACGACGCGATCGGATTCCTGCGCGAGAAGACGCGCGAGTAGCTAGCGCTCCAACTCCGTCATTCGCCGCACCGCGATCCTGATCGGCAGGAACGTCGCCGCCAGCGAGATCAGCGTCGCTCCGCCAAATCCAATCCACATCGCCGAAGGATCTGGATCCGTCTTCAGCAGGCGAGCCCCGACGTACTGGTAGACGGGCCGCGCTTCGAGGATGATCACCAGCCCGATCAGAACCACCGACGCCATCATCAGGATGAGCCCGCCGAATGACGTCGGAATCTGCGCCGCGTTCTCGGTGTTGAATTTCGGGAACAGGGCGCCGAAGCCAAGCGCCAGGCCAGCGATGGCGAACGTGATCATCGTGATGGTGAAGATGGAGACTCCCATCATGAACCCGCTGACCTGGAGGAGAACGTCAGTCGCGAAGACGAGGATCAGCGCCAGCGCGAGCAGCGGAATGGTTCCCACCCAGAACTTCGACCACAGCAGCTGGCGCATCTCGAGCGGGCTCGACCGCAGCAGCCAAAGCGTGCGTCCCTCGAGACTGATGCCGGGGAAGATGAATCGCGCGGCTATCGACGCCAGAACGAAGCCCGCCAGAATCAGGTTCACGAACGGGATGACGTTGGCGAGGAAGAACGTCACACCTTCGCCGCGCAGTGGCAGGAACTTGATGTTGAAGACGTAAACGACGACGAGCACGGTCAGCAGAATCAGCTGCGACCACTGCGTCGTGTCGCGGAAGAAAAGTCTCATCTCCTTGAGCACCAGCTCCCGCCGCATCACACCCCACGGCGTGAGGATGCGACCGACGAATTTGCCGAGCGTTCCCTGGCGAACCCAGCGCTCACCGCTCTCCTGCGACTTGCTGAATCCGCGCGCGTACAGCCAGCGGTGCAGCCCCGCGCCGAGCACGATGGCGGCCGCCGCAGTCGAGAGCAGCAGGTAGAATGGAAGGATCTCCGGATCCTCGCGGAGCCACGTCATGATTCCCTGTGCTGCCCACTCGCTCGGCAGCCACGGCGATGTCGGACCACGCAGCAGCGAGATGAACTCCACCAGCGAGCGGAATCCTTCCGGGCGCGCCAGTCGTTCCGGCCGAGCCAGGCGGAAAATCAGCACCACGCCGGCCGCTGCCAGAACCGCGATGACGCCCAGGATGTCACGCGTTCGTCGCGCCGGAAAAATGTTGACGAGGAGCAGCGTGATCGCAGTACCAATGGCGGACGGTATGAAAAGGAAGGGAACTATTGCTGCAATGGCTACCAACGGATAGAGAAACCCACCCTCATAGGTGATTCCGTACGCCGTGAGCACGGGCGTCGCCACGAGCACCACCATCCAGCTGGAATGTCCCGTCGTCTCCAGCAGCTTCGCCCCGTAGAGCCTCAACCAGTCGACTGGCGCCGCCACGAGCAGATCCAGATCCTTCGCCAGGAAAAAACTCGATAGAGCGGTAACTACGTTCGACAGAATCAGAATGCCGAACAAGCTGATGAACATCAGGCCCAGCAACTTGCCCGCGAGCAAGGCGCCGATCTCGGGAATGCCGCGAAAATACTTCAGCAGCCGGTACAGCAATCCGAAGACGAACACCCAGAAGATTGCCCCAATCAGCACAAAAAGAATCAGCCTGCCCGATTTGTTCTCGGTTTTTCCGAGCGGCCGCGCCTTCGCCGAGATGAACTTCGGCGACAGCACGTGCATGAGGCCGGGTGATGCCGGCTTAGATGTTGATTCAGGGACGTCCCGACGTTCTAGACTGATCACTGACATCTACACTTCTCACTGCTGGCACCCGTTCTTTTGCAGTTACGCATCGAGCACCTCCATCGCGTCCCTCGCCGCCCGCTCCCCGGTGAGCTTGAGGAAGATCTCTTCCAATCCCCCACCACCCGTGGCCTGGGTGCGAAGGTCGTGGATCGTTCCTACCGCGCGAATCTTCCCGTGCTGGATGATCGCGATCCTGTCGCACAGCGTTTCCGCGACCTCGAGAGTGTGAGTCGACATCATGATCGTATGTCCACGGCGCACGTACTCGCGGAAAAGATCCTTGAGGATTCTCGCTGCCTTCGGATCGAGTCCGACCATTGGCTCGTCGACCACGATCACCTCGGGTCGGTGAATGAAGGCGCTGGAGATGATCAGCTTTTGTCGCATGCCGTGGCTGTAGCTCTCGACCAGCTCGTCGGCCCATTCGTCGAGATCGAACAGCGCCATCAGCTCGCGCCCACGGTGCTCGACCTTGTCGCCGTCCTGCCCGTACAAGCCGGCGACGAAGCGCAGGAACTCGGCGCCGGTCAGCTTCTCGTAGATGAACGGCCGGTCGGGGATGAAACCGAGCTTCGATTTCGCTGCCAGCGGGTCCTCGGCGAGGTCGATCCCCGCCAGGTGAATCGAGCCGGAAGTGGGCTGCAGGATCCCGGCGATCATGCGCAGCGTCGTCGTCTTGCCCGCGCCGTTGGGGCCGAGGAAGCCGAACAGCTCGCCGTCGGGAACGGAGAGATCTATGCAATCGACCGCTGTGAACGATCCGTAATTCTTGGTCAGACTCTTTAATTCAATCATCGCTTTCTGAATTTCCTTCGTTGATCGGCCGTGGTGTCCATGGTCGCTTTGACGTTCTTGAAAGCAATCTCAAAGGCAGTGCGCGTCGTGGAGAGGTCGCCGATCTGGGACGCGACGAGTCGTCCTTCGGCGTCGACCCAGCTGGTGAGACCGCGCGACGAATCATCGATCCGCCAGGCGCGGACGGTGTCGCGGTGCGCGACTTCCCATAGTCCGCCTGCGGCCGGTGCCGCGCTGTCGACAACCGTGAACAACGACTCGGCCTGGATGCGCAGCTCGGGTCGTATCACCAAACGCGTCGTCGGATCGAAGACCGACATCGTCTTCTTTCTGCCGATCGTCGGCGGGCCCGATAGCATGAACGCCACCGGGGCCAGCGATGGTGTGTAGAGCGGCGGAATGAAAGTGTAGCGCGCTGGAGGATGTCCCCCGGTCGTCTTGGTGCCGGCGATGAACAGCGTCGTGTCTTCCTCGACCGACGCGTTGATCGAGAGGGGACGCGTGGTTCGCGCGATGTCGATCGTGAGATCGGCGAGTCGGAAGCCCCGTGTCAGTCTCGACTGCCAGCGCGCGGAGGTTCTCTCCAGAACTTTTCCAGCGGGATAATCGCCGACGAAATAGTCCTCGCTCACCAGTGTATTCGTCGTTGTATCGAGCGCTGAAGATGCGCCGCCGATCTGCTCACCGTTGCGCTCGACGATGTAGTAGAACGTCGCCGGCTGCACCCTCAGAGCGACCTCGGAGAGTTGCTGCGACTCGCTCTGGTTCGCGTTGCGACGGAACATCATCGCTATCCCGCCCAACCAGAGGGCAATGATGACGACGGCTAACGCTGCACGATTGTACTTCACTGGGTTGGGCTGCCTATGGCGGGAAAAGCGTTGAGGCTATGCGGAGCTTTACCCCTATTAGACGATTTGGAGGCTCGTCTCGCTATTAATCCACCCCAGGTAGCGTTCCAGCCCGCCCGTTACAGGCACGGCCAACAGCTCCGGCACCTTGTAGGGGTGGAGCTCCTTGAAGGCCTTCTCCAGTCCGTGGATCGCGCCCGAGCGCGTTTTTAGCATTACCACCACCTCGGTCTCGTCGGCGAGCTTGTCCTCCCAGCGGTACAGAGACCGCGCCGCCGGCAGGATCGTGCCGCAGGCCACCAATCGGCGATCCAGCAGTGCGCGTACGAACTTCGCCGCTTCGTCCGTGTTGGCGAGAGTGGTTAGAACGACGACCGCGTCGGTGTGGGGCACTGCGAGTCCCGGTTGGAGTGTCAGGAATTTAACGCTAAAAGCTTAACAATGATGTTGTACTGGAACATCTTACGTCGTTCGGACCAACACAGGTAGCATGCGCCTCGACTCCTCCCTCTACATCAATCGTGAGCTGAGCTGGCTCGAGTTCAACGCCCGGGTGTTGCACGAGGCGTTCGACCCGAGAAACTGCCTGCTGGAGCGGGTCAAGTTTCTCTCGATCTTCGCCACCAACCTGGACGAGTTCTACATGGTCCGTGTTGCCGGACTTCGGCGCCAGATCGCGGCCGGCGTTCACGCCACTGCCGCCGATGGCATTCCGCAGCCCTCTCAGATCAACGCCATCGCTCGACGTGTCGCCGAGCTGGTGGAGCTCCAGCGCACTTGTCTGTGCGACATTCTGCTGCCGGAGCTGAAAAAGCACGGAATCGAGATCGTCGGCATGAAGGATCTGGACGAGACCGAAAAGGAGCGGATTAACCAGTTCTTTGACTCCCAGGTCTATCCGGTGCTCACTCCGCTCGCGCTCGATCCCGGGAATCCGCATCCGTACATCACTAACCTGGCGCTCTGCCTCGCGATCCAGATTCGCGATCCGGCGACGGGTGCATCTCGGCTTGCCCACATCAGGGTGCCCAAGAGTCTGCCACGATGGGTGCCATTCGGGACCGAGAACCACTTCGTCCCCCTCGAACAACTCATCGCCTCCAAGCTCGATACGCTTTTCCCCGGTATGGAGATTCTCGACCACACCGCGTTTCGTGTCACCAGATACTCCGACCTCGAGCTACCGGTGTTCGATGACGATGACGATCTCGTCTCCGTCATCGAGGAGCAGGTCTTCGAGCGGAGATTCGCCGAGGTCGTGCGCGTGGAAGTGGAGAAGGGAGCATCCCAATCGCTGCGCGATCTCATACTTGCCGAGCTGAAGGCTGAACAGCCCAACGAGCTGTTCTGGCTGGACGAGTCCGATATGGTTGAGACCGGACCGCTGCTCGACCTTGGCGATTTGATGTGGCTTGCCAACATGAACATCCCCGAGCTGCGCGATCCGCCGTTCTCGGCCGCGACGCCACCGGAGCTGCGCGACTCGTCGCGCACCATGTTCGACGTGATTCGACAGGGCGACGTCCTCGTCCACCACCCGTTCGATTCCTTCCCGGCTTCCGTCGAGCATTTCCTGCTCTCGGCGGCAGCCGATCCGAACGTGCTCGCCATCAAGATGACGCTGTACCGGACGTCGGGCGACACGGAGATCGTTCGCGCTCTCACAGAAGCAGCGCAGCGCGGCAAGCAGGTAGCTGTCCTGATCGAGCTGCATGCGCGATTCGACGAGGTGAACAACATCGCCTGGGCGCGAACGCTGGAAGGATTCGGCGTCCACGTCGCTTACGGACTTCCGGGGCTGAAGATCCACACCAAGGCCGCGCTCGTCGTGCGGAAGGAGCACGATGGCATCAGACGCTACGCCCACCTCGGATCGGGCAACTACAACTCGCAGACGGCGCGCGTCTATAC
>JBKOVX010000030.1:0-3676 GCA_046724115.1 Gemmatimonadota bacterium
CTCCAGGGTCTCGACGTACTGTGCACGTGGCAGGCCGGGCGGTTGCGGCAGGTTCCAGATGGTGCCATGCGGTCCGCGGTCTTCGGCGGCGCCAGTGCCCGGGTACCACGGCCACTGGTGCATCGAGACGAAATGAATGTCCGGATCGCTCTCGACCAACGCTTGGGTGCCGTTGCCATGATGGACATCCCAGTCGACGATCAGGATTCGCTGAAGTCCATGCTTGATTCGCGCGTAATGGGCGGCGATCGCGACGTTGCCGAAAAGGCAGAAGCCCATCGCGCGATTGTGCACCGCGTGGTGGCCAGGAGGACGAACGGCGCAGAAGCTTCGCGGATGCACACCGCCAGCTGATAAGTCGACCGCCGACAAGACACAGCCTGCACCGGCAGTCGCAGCATCCCATGAGCCGCTGCTCGCCACGGTGTCCGCGTCGAGCCGTCCACCTCCCTGCTCCGAGATGACCCTGATCGACGCGGCGTACGCGCGATCATGCGCCAGCTCGATCTCCTCGATGGTCGCGTGTCTGCCCTCGAGGTGCTCGACGCTGTGAAAGAGCGTCGGATCTTCGCGCAGCGCGCGTGTGATCGCGCGCAGACGGCCGACGTGCTCCGGATGTCCCCAGCCGGTGTCGTGACGCCCGCAATCGCTGTGAGAGATGAAGGCAGCCCGCACTGGGGGCGGGCCGCTACTCTACCGGACGCCGGCGGCGGTCGGTAATGAGGAAGATGGAGCCGTTCTTCGCCACGGTCGACGAAATCGGCGCCGCTTCGTCCAGGATCTCGAATCCGTGGAGCTTGACGACGTATTCGCCGGGGTCGCGGGCATCTGGATAAAGCGCCTTGAGAGCCAGCTCCTTGAGACTCTTCACCGACGCAGTGGGATAGGCATCGATGCGGATCGCGTCCCACGCCTCGAGAACCTGGGCTCGCAGGTGCAGCACGGGCTCAGAGCCAGAGCCGAGCTTGAGCGCCTCACCCTGCGAGCGAAGACTGGTGACGAAGGGCACAGCCGTCTTCATTCGCCGCCCTCGGTCGAGACGGCGAGGGGAAGCGGCGGTAAGGTGGCGAAGAAGCGAGCGATCTGTTGGTCGAACAGGTAGGTCGAGCCAGTGACTTTGGTTTCACCGGTGCCGGGCACCGCGGCGATTACGACTTCCTCACCGCCCTGCCCACGGAGCGTCACGTGGGATTTGGATTCCTGTTCCGGAAACGCTGCGTAGACGCCGGTCTGGCGGGCGAAAAAATCCTTGGCTGCCCGGAGGACCTCGGCGGGACTATGAGCCGTCGTGGTTTCCTGGAGCGAGCGCTGGCGCTGTGACATTGTGGGCGGTTGTGGGTGTGAGGAGTTCGTGCAATCTAGACCTGGCCAATACGAGCGACAAGCTGACGAGTTTGCGGTCAATATCTTGCAACTCCGCTTCGCCGAAACCTACACGAACAGGACAGAGAAAATGCTGACGAGTAGATCCGTGCTACGCGCGCTGGCTCTCGCCGCCGCGCTCGTTGTCTCCGCCGAGGCCCAGGGTCA
Source organism: Gemmatimonadota bacterium (assembly GCA_046724115.1). Lineage (GTDB taxonomy): Bacteria > Gemmatimonadota > Gemmatimonadetes > Gemmatimonadales > Gemmatimonadaceae > UBA4720. The sequence continues at coordinate 1,531 of JBKOVX010000030.1, forward strand.
GGGCGGCGCCCAACGTCTGGCCACTGCCAAGCTACCGCCGCCGACCTACAAGCCCGAATTCGGCACTATGTGGACCTTCGATGCACCGCCACTCGATTACTGGCGCCGGACCTACGGATTCGCTCCCGATCAGAAGTGGCTGGATCACGTCCGGCTCGCGTCGGTTCGACTGCCCAACTGCTCGGCGTCGTTCGTGTCGTCGCGCGGACTCGTCATGACGAACCACCACTGCGGCCGGGACTGCACCGCGTCGTCCTCTCCCCCCGACTCCAACTACATCCAGACCGGGTTCGCCGCACGCACGTTGGCGGACGAAAAGAAATGCGCCGGACTCTACGTCGACCAGCTGCAATCGATTCAGAACGTCACCGACCGCGTGCGGGCCGCAGTTACCGGCAAGACTCCCGCCGAACAGGCGGCGCAGCGTACGGCGATTATCTCACAGATACAGACTGAGTGCAATCAGCAAACGCAGTTGAACTGCCAAGTGGTGAGTCTATATCAAGGCGGCATCTACTCGGTTTACCGCTATCGCCGGTTTAATGACATCCGATTGGTGATGGCCCCGGAAGCAGACATTGCGTTCTTCGGCGGTGATCCGGACAACTTTACTTATCCGCGATACGATCTCGATCTCACGCTACTGCGTGTTTATGAGAACGGACAGCCGTACGCGCCGACCGATTACCTGAAGTGGAGTCCGGCAGGCGCGATCGAGAGCGAGCTTGTCTTTGTAGTAGGAAACCCTGGAACGACCGGCCGGCTCAACACAATCGCGCAGATGGAGTACCTGCGCGACGTTGGTTACCCGGCAACGCTGGCCGCGTACAAGCGGGCTCTGGCGATTTACGCGGAGCTCGCACGCACCGACACATCGGCCGCGCGCAGGTACCAGAACGATGTGTTCGGCGTCGCCAATTCTCAGAAGGCGTTTACCGGTTATCGGGCCGGCTTGCTCGACACGTTGAGCATGGCCAAGAAGCGGGCTTTTGAGCAGGAGCTTAGAGCGCGTATCGCCGCCGATCCGAAATTGCAGGCGCAGTACGGCGGGACCTTTGACGCGATCGCGAATGCGCAACGAGAGCTGGCCACATTCAATCCCCAGCTCAGGTACTACGGATTTGGAGGTGGCTCCCAGCTGCTGCAGGTGGCCGCGGGAATAGTTCGCGTGACCGAGTTTGCCAACGTGCCCGACTCAGCACGCCTGCCGCAATACCGTGGCCCGGGCCTCGACAACATCAAGAGACAAATACTTGCGCCAGCGCCGATCGATACCGCTTACGAGCGTCTGGCGATCGCCGCCCAGCTTCGTGCAGCACAAGGAGAGTTGCCGGCGAACGATCCGTTTCTCCGTGTCGCGCTGGCCGGAAGGACGCCGGAGGCGCGAGCCGCGGAGCTCGTGAGGGGCACACGTCTCACCGATCTGGCGTTCCGACAGCAGCTGGTCCAGGGCGGTGCGGCGGCGGTGCAGGCATCGACCGATCCGTTGATCGTATTCGCGCGACAGGTCGATCCCCTCAATCGGACCCAGCTGGCGAGAGCCAATGCATTGAACGCGATCATTGCGGCGAACAGCGAGAAGATCGGCCAGGCGCTCTTCGCGGCGTATGGCACGGCGCTGCCGCCGGACGCGACGTTCACGCTCCGCATCAGCGACGGAGTGGTGAAATCATTCCCCAGCAACGGCACCATCGCGCCGTACAAAACGACGTTCTACGGTCTCTATGAGAGATCGGCGGCGTTCGACGACAAGGATCCGTTCAAGCTCCCGCAGAGGTGGGTGGATCGCAAAGCAAATCTCGATCTGGCGACGCCATACAACTTCGTGTCGACGAACGACATCATAGGTGGCAATTCGGGCAGCCCGGTGATCAATCGAAACGCCGAGGTGGTGGGCCTGGTGTTCGACTCGAACATCGAGGGCGTGTCGAACCGGTTCATCTTCTCAGATGCCATCGGCCGCACCGTGAGCGTTCACTCGCGCGCGATTCCGGAGGCGCTGCGCAAGATGTACGATGGCTCGCGCATCGCCGACGAGCTGCAGGGTCGATAGCGTTCCCTGATTAGTTCGCTCGCGCCCGGTCAGTCGGGCGGATGTCTTCTGAGGTAGCTCTCGCCTTCAGCTTCGCCTGGCGGCTCGCTGAAC
>JBKOVX010000017.1:0-4356 GCA_046724115.1 Gemmatimonadota bacterium
CAGCCGAAGATGATTCCGCCGACTCCGCCGAGCAGGCACAGCACCACCGCCTCGATCAGGAACTGCAACAGAATGTTCTTCGGCGTCGCGCCGAGCGCCTTGCGCACGCCGATCTCACGCGTGCGCTCCGTCACCGACACCAGCATGATGTTCATAATGCCGATTCCGCCCACGAGCAGGCTCACCGCCGCGATTCCGGAGAGCAGGAAGGTGAAGATCTGAGTCGTCTCACCAAGCGTGTTCAGGAAGTCCGCCTGATTGCGGATCTGAAAGTCGTCCGGAATTCCGACGCGCAGGCGATGCTCGCGGCGAAGCGTCCTCTGAATCGCCGCCATGGCTTGCGGGATTTCGGCTTCCGACTCGGCGAGCACTCCGATCTGTCGCAATCTGTCGCTCCCGAAGACGCGGAATTGCGCCGTCGTGATCGGGATCAGAACCTGATCGTCGGGGTTTCCGAATCCCCCAGTGTTTCCCTTACTGGCGAGTACTCCAAGAACCTGAAAAAGAAATCCACCGATGCGGACGTTCTGTCCAACGAGCGTGGCCGCCGGCACGCCGAGGTTGTCGGGAATCGCCGCACCGAGCACTGCGACGCTCCGGCTCCCCCGGTCGTCGCCAGTGGTGAACATCTTCCCTTCTGCCATGGTGTACTTTCGCACATCGAGATAGTTCGACGTTGTGCCGAGAACGGTCGTGTTGGTATTCGTATTGAGATACTGCACCTGTAGCTGCTTCTGCATCTCCGGCTCGACTGCCGCAATCGATGGCCCCGCTGAATCGAGACCCTTTGCGTCCGCTACCGTCATCGGTGCCCTGTCGTTGCCCGAGGAAACACCACCCGGCGCGTAAATCTGCCCTGGCTGCACGGTGAGAAGCGTCGTTCCAAGCGCGCTGATGCGCGCGTTGACCGATTGCTGCGCGCCTCGCCCGAGGGCGACGACGGCGATCACGGCTCCCACGCCAATCACAACCCCGAGCATTGTCAGAAACGAGCGAAGCTTGTTCGCCCTGAGCGCTCCGAGTGCTACGCCAATCGTCTCTCCGAGCAGCATGGTCCTAGCTCCTCAGTTACCGGGCGGCCTTCCGCCGCCACCACCGCCACCTCGCGCTCCACCGCCCGCAGCACCGCCGGCAGCGCCGCCCGCGGCGGGAGTGGTGGTTTGCTGAAGTCCGCCACCCGTCCCCGCTCTCACGCGGGCCTGAACCTGTTGCCGTTGCGCCTCCAAGACCGCGGGTCCAAGAAGCGCCACCTGCTCGCCCTGCTGTACGCCGCTCAGGATCTCGGTGTAGTCGAAATCGCTTACTCCGACGCGAACAACTCTCGGCGAGTACGTGTCGCCCTTCTTGACGAAAGCGAACAGCGCGCCACCGCGGCCCGTGCCACCTGCGCCTCCACCTGCACCGCCCCCGCCTCCGCCTGCTCCGCCGCCACCGCCACCGCCACCGCCGCCACCGCCACCCCCGCCACCGAAGCGCCGGCCGGTCGAGGACGCCGTACCCGCCGCACCACCTTGTCCAAACGCGCCTGGCGTCGAGCTCGCCGCGCCGAACCTCCGACGTCGTGTAGTGTCGCCGCCAGAGGCCGTCGACGACGCTGTCCCGTTCCCGCCCGCCCCCGGTCCAAATCCGCGTGCCGCCCGGGCGGCGGCCTGCGCCGCCTTCAATGAGTCGGGATTTACTCCGAGAACCGGAGCGACCGTTGCCGCGTCTCGCGCATTTCGTATCGCATCGCTCGGCACTGCGACGACGTTGTCGCGACGCAGGATGTCCATCACCACCTGCCCGTTCATGCCGGGCATGAGCGCGCCGTCAGAGTTGTCGAGACTCACCAGAACTGGAAACATGGTGACGCTCGATTGCACCACCGCCTCCGGCTGGACTTGCTCCACGATCCCCACGAATCGCCGATTCGGAAACGCGTCTACAGTGACGGTAGCCGTCTGCCCAGCTTTGACGTTGCCGATGTCCGTTTCGTTCACGAACGCGCGCATGCGGACTCTGCCGAGGTCGGCCATGTCGAGAATCGCGGTGCCGCCGCTCGCTGCCGTGGAGGCTGACGTGATGACCGTCCCCACCGACACCGGACGGGCGATGACGGTACCGTTCGTCGGCGCGGTAATGGTGGCATCCTCCAGTTGGAGTTTCGCAGTCGAGAGATTCGTCCTCGCCTTGACGACGTCTGCATCCGCGTTCGCGAAAGCGACCGTCGCCGCCTCCATCTCCGTCGCCGTGATGATCTTCTGCTTGTATAAATCCTCTGACCGATTGCGCTGCGCCAGTGCGACCGCCCTTGATACGGTCGCAGACTGTAGATCAGCGGCTGCTTGAGTGTACGCGTTCTGCACGGTGCGCGGATCGATCTGAACCAGCAGATCGCCGGTCTTTACTTTCGATCCTACATCGACTGGCATCTTGATGATGGTGCCCGAAGCTTTCGATTTGACTTCGACGATGTCGATCGGTTCCACGGTGCCGTTCGCCTGCGCACTCAACACGATGCTGCGCCGCTCCACCTGCGCGGTTTCGATCACCACCGACGGATCCGTCGTCTTCTTGCACGCACCGAGCGCTACGAGCAACGCAACCGCGATACTGCTGGATCGCCGAGCACCAGAGGCACGCCGACGCGCGACCGACTTCCGGCTTTCTTTCATTTGATTGTTTGAGGTGTCACGAAGCGACATCACTGCAAATCCTGTCCGATAAGCGCTTCCAGTTGCGCCCGCGCGATCCTGTAGTCGTAACGAGCTTGAATCAGGGCTTGCTCCGCCGTTGCCAGCGCAGCCTGGGAGGTGATGAGATCGAGTAGCACCGAGGCACCGATGTTGTAGCGCTGCTGCTGGACACGCACGTCCTCCTGCGCTGCGGCGACCGACGCCACCTGCACCGCGACTCGCTGCGACGCTCCGCGCAGTGCGCCGATGTACTGAGTCAGCAACTGCACGGCACCGAGCTGCGAGTCGCGCAGTGAAGCCTCGGAGTTGATCTCCGCGACTTTGGCACGGACGACCTGTTCCTCGCGCACGAAGTTGTTAAAGATCGGATACGAAAGCGAGAAGGCCAAACGTCCGGTATACGTGAACGGACCATCGCCGAGGCCGAACCTCGGATCCGTGCCGCTGCCGGAGCGGGAATAGCTCGCGCTGAGCGACGGCAGATAGGTAGCCTTGGACGCTTTGGTCGCCTCCTTTGCGGCGTCGAGATTCGCTTCGGCCTGCTGCACCGCGGGTCCGTTCAACGCCAGTTTCGCCAGCTGCGCGCTGTCCGGGAGCGCTGCCATGTTCTCCTGTACCGAAGCCGGGTCGGCTGTCACGGGCACCGGCGATCCTACCAGTCTGGTGAGCTGGGCGTCCGCAGCTTCCTTGTTGCTCTGCGCGGTGATAATTGCCAGTTGCGCATTGCCCACCTGAATCACGCCGCGCAGCGAATCCGATGTCGTGGCCGCTCCCGCGCGCACCTTCGCGACCGAAGTCTTGAACTGCTCCGTCGCCTGCGCCATCTGCAGCTGCGCGGCGTCGTAACTCTCGATTGCGGCGAGCACGGCGAAGTACTGCTGTTTCACGTTCAACGCGACATTGTACTTCACCGCCACGCGATTGGCTTCGGCGGCGGCAATGTCCGCCTTGGCAGTGCGGAGATCGTAGAGCTTCTGACCGCCATCGAACAGCGTCATGTTCAGCGACAGGCCGGTGTTGTTGGTCGCCTGCTGCGCAACCGAAACAACCTCGCCGTTGGAGTTGAGTCTGGTTCCACCGCCACCTATGGGCACGACGTGGCCCGCAGTGAGAGTCGCGCTGGGCAGAATCGCGCCGATCGCGGAAACGCGCGCCGCCTTGCTGGTTCGCTCGGTTCCCTCAGCCGCGATGGCCTGCGGCGAGTTCTTCTGGGCGAGCGCGATTGCTTCGTCGAGTGAGATCTTCCGGGCGCTGTCGGGTGCACGCGTCAGTCCCGGCTGGAGGCCCGGCTTGAGGACTTGTGCCCCCATTCGCGGGCCCGTGACGGCAAGCAACGCCAGAACAGCTGCCGAGAGCAGGTTCATCGGCGAGTTGGTATTCAACGACATATGACCGAGTACGGGAATCGGTTGAAAACGAAAGGGCCGCACCAAACCGCGGCCCTTCAATAAATACGCCCGACTGATCCTTTGTGCTGAGGCCGTGTCGCTAAGATCGCTGCGCCGCCAGCATCCTCTGTTTAAGCGTGGAGAGACGCTTTCGAACGGAGCCGTCCATCACCGTATCGCCGACCTTTACGATCAGACCACCGAGGATCGCCGGGTTCTCGGCGATGTGCGGCACGACACGCTTGCCGAAGAGTCTGGTGAGCTGGCGCGCCAGCGCGTCCTTCTCGGGCCCC
>JBKOVX010000351.1:0-3155 GCA_046724115.1 Gemmatimonadota bacterium
GTACTGTGAGACCAACAGGCCAGGCCGAAGGTCGCGGATCATGCGTCCAGTCTCATCGGCTCCGTGCGGGCAGTCGCGCTTCCCACTGCGACGTACCCGTCGTCGTACCGAATCAACAACCTGCGGCGCCAAAGCGTGTCGAGCATCCGCTCGGCGGCGTCGCGCGAGAGACCGGTGGCCTCGGCGACATCGGCAACGGCACCGGCGCCGAGCTGGGAGATGATCTCCCAGGCGCGACGCTCCTCGAGACCAATGATCCCGAGGAGTCTGGTGCCGCCGTCAGCGTGCTGGGTGACGAGGGCGAGTTTGTGGCGCTCGAGCACTGCTTCGATCGCTTCCATGTGGGACTCGCTGATCCCACGGAACACGAAGTAGACCTCGCGTCGCGGCGCGTCCGTACTCACATACTGCAGCAGCAGCTTCGCCACGATCTCGTCGGCGCAGGAGAAATCGAGAAGGCCGACGTGCGAGAAGTCGATGACGGTGAGGGCGCGATCGCCGATGCGATCCAGCTCCTGCTCGATCTCGCAGCGAACGGCAGCGCCGGTTGGACGGGTGACCAGATTCGAGTAGAGCTCGCAGACGCTCTTGCGCAGCATCGAGCTCACGTCGATGTGATTGATCACGCCACCCGCTCCGGAATCGTTATCTGCACCTGTGCGCCTGGAAAGTAGGGAAGATCCTCCAGAAGCGGCTCGTCCTCATCCCAGTCGCCCTTCGGCAAGACCGCGATACGGGCGGTACCACTTCTGATGGAAAGTTTACCATCCCAGTTTCCCACAAACCGCCTCACTCCGGCAAGGCCTTGACCTCTGCCGGGATCTCTGAACCGGGATGCGCCGCGCATAACGGTTTCTTCCAGCGCCTGGCCGTCGTCCCATCGATCCTTCCTTTGAAATCCGGGGGCTGACTCGAGGGACTGGCGGAAGCCGATCCCGGGATCGGCGACGGCGATGACGACCACCTTTCGGCCGCCGAGTCGGACGCGCCAGGTATAGGTCTGGACCGCGACCCAACCGCCGCGGCCGGCGTGCTCGACGATGTTCTGGCAGACTTCCGACAGCGCCATCGTGAAACGCATGGTGATCTTGGCGTCGAGGTTCAGGTTCTTGACCAACGCATCCTGCGCCCGCTGCTGGATCTTGTCCACGACTTCGTGGACGTCGTCGCTTTTCGAGATGGATGTTACTTCAAGAAGCACGCTCGTTTCGGTTGCCTTGGCGGATTTCACGCGCCCCTGAAGCTCGTATAGCTCTGCCGCGTGCTTGAAGAAATCCATCCGCGACCAGTAGCTGCTGACGTTCTCCGCCTCCGGGACGTACAATATCGGCCGTTCGGCTCGCGACTGGGCGAGCGCGAGCAACGCCGTCAACCCGTACGGGGATGCCCAGCGCGCGTGCCTCGTGTCGACGATGATTTTCTCGTCCAGGGGCAAAGGCGCCACCTGTTCCAGCACCTGCTCGAACGATTTGTCTTCGAGCGAATGTGGAACGTTGATGATTGTCGTCACTTGATGCTGAGCTCTCCGCGGAGATAGTCGGCGAGACCGGTAGCGCCCCGATGATCAACGTTTCGGGTTGCCGCGTCCAAAGCGCGGTCGATCGCAGCGTCTAAACTATCACCCGCGAGCAGGCGCGAGAAATAGGTCGCGCCCCACACATCTCCGCATCCGGTCGGGTCGCCTGGACCGTGTCGCGGCGGTTTGGCTGGCACTCTGGCAGTTCGGATAGCTCCCGATGGTGCGGCGAGAGAGGGCCGACGCAAATCCGTGATCCGGTCAAAGCCGGAGGAGGCGAAGTAAACAACACCGCGACTGCCGAGTGTGATCGCGAGAGTGTTCACGCCATTGGCAAACGCGATCGCCGCCAGTCCCATCGGGTCGCTAGCCATCATGCTCATCTCGTCCTCGTTAACCTGGACAAAGTCGAAGCAGCGCATCCAGGCGGCGGGATTCGGCAACGGCTGTAGCGTCCGCATTCCGTCCGGCTGTACCGCGAGCAGCAGCGAATGAAGATCGCAATAGATCGGACCGCGAAAGTGTTGTCTAATCAGCTGCGCAGTCTCGAGATCGAGCTCAAAGCCGCTGATCAGATTGATGTAGAGCGCGTCGAGATCCGCCAACAGCGGCTTGAGACCGAGCCAGTGCCACTTTGGAACCCCCCCGCTCAGCCTCTCACACCGCCGCTCGTCGCTCTGGTAATAGAGAACGACGCGGTTATTGGGGTAGGGAACCTCGATCGGCGCTACACCAGGGGCCGCGCGGTCGAGGTGGCCGACGAAAGTCCGCGCCGAGTCAGCGAGGTCGCTGCCGACTTTCAGAACGGGAACGAATTCCCAATCGGGAGAAAGCGCTGCGTCAAGCGCGCTCAATGCGTAGGTGATGCCACCCCATTCCTCGACCGGCGCATCCCGTGGGTCGCGACCGTGAATCACGTCCCAGACGAAAGAGCCCATGACCCCAACGCGTTTCTTCCGCGTCATTGGGTCAGCACCCTGTCCGCAGTTCGCAGCGGGTTCGCTGCTCGCAATTAGTTCGCAGTTCGTACTGGCAGTTGGTCCCCCGCTCGCAGCACTTAGTCCGCAATCCGCAGCCCCTAAAGCTCACCGAGCTTCTGCATCTTAAAGGTCGCGATGGCGCCAACTACCCCGGCGGACAACGGCAGTTGACCCGGAACGATGCGACAAGCTTGCACCGCCGGCTTGAACGCGCGTCGCTTCACTTCCGCCCGCAATGGCTGAAAGAGTGCGTCGCCGGCCTGGGTAACGCCGCCCGCCAGAACGACGACGTCCGGGTTGAAGATGTTGAGCAGATTCGCGACGCCCGTGCCGAGGATGCGCGCCGTCTCGCGGACGACTTCTCTGGCGATCGAATCGCCGCGCTTCGACGCCTCGTAAACCGTCTGCGCAGTGAACTTCCGCTGATCGCCATCGACCATGCTCACTAGAATCGACTCACCCTCGTCGCCGCGCAGAGCCTCGCGCGCGCGCTCGGCGATGGCGGGACCTGACGCGTAAGCCTCCAGGCATCCGTAGTTGCCGCACTTGCAGCGGCGCCCGTTGGCGTCGATCGATGTGTGGCCAATCTCACCGGCGACGTCCGACGAGCCGTGATAGAGTTTGCCCTCCAAAATGAGTCCGCCTCCGATTCCTGTTCC
>JBKOVX010000135.1:0-2423 GCA_046724115.1 Gemmatimonadota bacterium
GTCGACCCGCAGCACAAGCAACAGCCAGCCCGAAATAGGCCTAAAGCGGCGTGGCGCGCCTCACCCGAATAACCGAATTGCGAGGCGGAGTGTACCTCAATAGAATCCGTTGGTGGCCCTCCTTTACTCCTACCTCAACAAATACCGCCGGCTGATCCTGCTGGCACTGGTCCTGGCGGCGACGAACCAGGTCTTCTCGCTGCTCGACCCGCTCATCTTCCGTCACGTCATCGACGATTACGCCACGCGCTTCCGTGAGTACCAGACGTCGACGTTCATCAAAGGCGCCGGCACGCTTCTCCTCATGGCGATGGGTGTCGCCTTTGTGTCGCGCGTCGCCAAGAACTTCCAGGACTACTACGTCAACGTCATCGTCCAGCGAGTGGGCGCCGAGATGTACTCGGACGGCATCAGACACTCGCTTGAGCTGCCGTACTCCGTTTTCGAGGATCAACGCAGCGGCGAGACACTCGGCAAGCTCCAGAAAGTCCGCTCCGACGTCGAGAAGTTCATCTCGCTCTCCATCAACCTGATCTTCACCACTCTCGTCGGCGTCGTCTTCGTCATCATCTACGCGTTTTCGGTGCATTGGGTGATCGTGCCGGCGTTCTTGGCGACAGTACCCCTCCTCGGCACGCTCAGCTGGGCGTTGAGTGGGCGGATCAAGAACATCCAGAAGGTGATCGTCGCCGAGACGACAGCACTGGCCGGCTCGACGACGGAGTCGCTGCGCAACATCGAGCTGGTGAAGAGCCTCGGCCTCGCCGATCAGGAAGTGGTGCGGCTCAACGCGACGACGGAGAAAATCCTCAAGCTCGAGCTGAAGAAGGTGAAGTACATCAGGAGCCTGAGTTTCATCCAGGGCACGTGCGTCAATCTCCTGCGCACGCTGATCCTGTTCATGATGCTGTATTTGATCTTCACCCAGAAGATCACTGTCGGTCAGTTCTTCTCGCTGCTCTTCTATTCGTTCTTCATCTTCGGCCCGATGCAGGAGCTCGGGAACATCATCAACGTCTATCGGGAAACCGAGGTCTCGCTTGGCAATTTCCGGAAGATCCTGGAGACGCCAAAGGATCCCAAGCCCATTGCTCCGTACCCACTTACTGACATCGAAAGGCTGGACTTCGAGAGCGTCAGCTTTATGCACCAGAGCGCTAGCACTCCAGCGCTCACCGACATCTCATTCGATGTGAAACGCGGCGAGACGATCGCGTTCGTCGGTCCATCGGGTGCAGGGAAGACAACGCTGGTGAAGCTGCTGGTCGGACTCTATGCGCCAAAGGAAGGGCAAATCCTTTACAACGGCGTTCCCGGTGCCGAAGTGGACCTCGATCGACTGCGCGAGCGGATTGGTCTCGTGACGCAGGATGCCCAGCTCTTCTCCGGGACCATTCGCGAGAACCTCAAGTTCGTCAATCCGCACGCCACCGATGAAGAGTGCCTCGATGTGCTCCACAAAGCTGCCGCCAATGCGCTGCTCGCCCGTGCCGACAAGGGACTCGACACTGTCATCGGTGAAGGCGGTGTGAAAGTGTCAGGCGGCGAGAAACAAAGGCTCTCGATCGCCCGCGCGCTGCTGCGCAATCCGCACCTGCTGGTGTTCGACGAGGCGACGTCATCGCTCGACTCGCTAACCGAAGAAGAGATCAGCCGTACGATGCGCGACGTTGCAACCTCGCGCGAGGTCATCACCATTCTCATCGCCCATCGCCTCTCGACCGTGATGCACGCCGACCGGATCTATGTCCTGGAGCGCGGCAAGATCGTCGAGGTCGGACAGCACGAGGACCTGCTGGAGAGGACGGGTCTCTATTACGCGATGTGGCGCCAGCAGGTCGGCGAGCGCCGCGCGACACCGCAACTTCCGGCGGCGAAACCGGCGCAGCTGGCTCCGGCCTGATCACCACCACCTGCAACCCCCTCGAATTATGCCCGACGATACCGGCAAGCTGAAAAAGGGAAACTTCATGCAGGCGCTGGACTCGATTCGTAGCGAAGCCGAGCGACTAATGGCGCGCCGCGACCTGGCGCCGGAAGTGAAGGCCAGTCTCGAGCGAATCATCGCGCTGACGAGGGCGAAGTTTGATCTGGGCGGGGATATAGAGTAGGGGAAGGGGGAAGAGGGACGGGGGAAGAGGGACTACTTTTGCGGATATAGCGCTTCCCGCTTCCCGCTTCCCGCTTCCCGCTTCCCGCTTCCCGCTTCCCGCTTCCCGCTTCCCCCTTCCCCCTTCCCCCCTTCCCCCTTCCCAGCCGCTTAGTCGGTTCCAACCCCCTGGAGCCGAGCGGCATCTTAGTAGCGCCTGAAATGAAGATGCGCGCATTGGTATCGGATTCTATCGGACCTTTCCCGTCCCCGACCGAAGACAAGACTGCGACCTTGGATTGCATCCGGCGGGCGCAGGCGGGCGACGTCGATG
>JBKOVX010000168.1:0-3921 GCA_046724115.1 Gemmatimonadota bacterium
GAACCCGATCTCTCCACTGCCTCCATCACTCCACCGCGCTCGAGGATCGAGTTGAGGTGGATGCGGCGCATCAATCGATCGGTGCCTTTCTCGAGCAATCTCGCCAGCAGATAACCGGCAAAAAGAATTACCAACGCGCCAAAGAGCGCGGGCACGTAACGATAGAGCTGCTCGAAGCTTCCTTGCAGTCTTTCGGTGAAGGTGAGTGTCGTGGTGGTATCCACTAGAACCTCACGTTGATTAGGGAGTGGTTCCCTTGGGTGCGGGCCGCGATCAGAGCAAGGCTCGCCGGATTGAAAGTTACACGAAAGCGCTGCTGTCCGGCGTCGGCGCTGGGGTCAAGATATCGCTCGGTGATGATCAAGCCCGCCAGTCCCCCCACCGAGGCGAGACCGTTGACCAGGTGAGGGTTGGGGTCGTCGCTGTTGATCAGGGCCGCGACGCCGGCACCGATTAGACTACCCGCGATCGTACCAAGGGTCACCCGCCCGCCATCGGTGCGGGTGTGATCGAAGCGCTGGACTAAAAATCGGTCACCGGCGATCATGCCCACGATGCCACCCGCTGTAAGGGTAGCAGCGATCGCCCGCGTGCTAGCGTTGTCGCCCAGGAACGACCCCGCCACCGTTGCACCAAGCAACGTCGTGCCCCACAAGGTTTGAATGTCGCCCGGTGTTACATGGTACCGGGCGTTCCGGGGATAGAGCACTCCCATTGGATATCCCAGGATCCCGCTGGCGAGAATGGCCGCGACTTCGGTGCGCCGGGCAAGCCGTCGCTCACAGGTCGTGAAGGGAAAGCCGGACGGCGCGTTGATCGTCGTGCATTTATCGCCACCCGCGATCGCCTCGATGGCGCCCCACCCGATCAAGGCGCCAATATCGGATCCGAACGAGGCTCCGACTGCGTCCGCCTCGGTCATGCCGCGCCCCAGGCCCACGCCGAGTGCTGCTCCCGAGATGCCGCCGATGAACGCGCCGGCTCCCTGTCCCTGATCGCCAGCGCGGAACAGGTACATCGTCGCCCAGCCGGTGAGCGCACCGTTATGACCCATGTTGAACGCGAGATCGCTCTGGGCGCGGGAGATGGTATTGCGCCGGGCGATTTCAGAAGCAGCGAAGAACGACCCACCAGCCACGACGAGATAGCCGGCGGTCGCGCCGGCCGCGTTGTCGCCAATCGCTGTCGCGAACGCGGGCCCGTAGGCGAAAATGCCGAGCAGCGTCTGATTCTTGATGAACGCATTTCGCGCGTCGTTTCTGGCCGCGATGACATCCCTTGGCAGACGTGAGACTATCGCCCGAATCGCGTCTCGGTCGGCGAGGGAAAGCGGATAGCGCTCGACGGTTCCATTGCGGCGCCCAACGGTGAGCACGTAGCTCGAGTCGTTGACTGTGTACAGCCTGGCCTCGGTGAAATCACCCGACACCGGCCACCATGGCGCGCGCAACGCGGCACGGTCGGCGATGTACGGGGTCATCACCATCACCTGGCCGGCGTTGTCGAAGGGGACGGGGCGCTCGACAACCTGCGATTGCAGCGCGTGCGTGAATATCGACGCGGCGGCGAAAATTGCAGCGATTCGAATCAATGACATTCGGTGAAACATAGCGAGTGAGGGCAAGGCATCGCATTTTCTACGATGACGAGTGAACAGGGGACGAGGACCTCATGGAAGTAGTCATCAGGCAGAATTACAGCGAAATGAGCCAACTGGCGGCACAGATGGTCGCCGAGCTGCTCAACACCAAGCCCAACGCGGTGCTCGGCATGGCAACGGGGTCGACGCCGCTCGGGCTTTACCAGGAACTGGTGCGAATGTACGAGCGGGGACAGCTCGACTTCTCACGAGTGATGACGTTCAATCTGGACGAGTACGTCGGCCTTCCCGGCAACCACCCGCAAAGCTACGGCTACTTCATGCAGGAGAATTTCTTCAAGCACGTGAACGTCCAACCACAGAACATCAACGTTCCGTCCGGGACTACCAGTAACTATCCGGCGTTCTGCGAGTGGTACGAGAAGCGTATCGCAGAGTGTGGCGGGATCGACCTGCAGATCCTCGGCATCGGTAGTGACGGTCACATTGCGTTCAACGAGCCGACCAGCTCGCTGAGCTCGCGGACTCGTCTGAAGACGCTGTCGATGCAGACGATCGGCGACAACGCACGATTCTTCGAGCGCCGCGAGGATGTGCCGGTCTATGCAATTACGATGGGAGTCGGCACGATCCTCGAGGCGCGCCAGCTATTACTGGTGGCGAGCGGAAAATCAAAGGCGAGGGCGATTGCGCAGGCGGTGGAGGGGCCCGTCACGAGTATGATCACGGCGAGTGCGCTGCAGTTGCATCGTGACGCCACTGTAATCGTCGACGAGGATGCTGCCTCGGAGCTGACGATGCGTGACTACTACGATTTCATCTACGCGGCGAAACCGGCGGCACCCAAGGCATAGCGGGAGGCGGGAGGCGGGAGGCGGGAGGCGGGAAGGGGGAAGCGGGAAGCGGGAAGCGGGAAAAAATCAGTGTGCAGTGGAGACTCCGCATTCAACAGCGCGCTCCGCGCCGACCTTGAACTCAGCGCGGAGGAGTCAGTAACCTGGCGAAATCCTCGAGCTCACCGAAGTTCAGATCGGAGACGATCCAGACGTCCAATCCATTGTGGCGGGACCGAATGAGGTGGTAACCGTTGGCGCTCGACGACTCCGGGGCGAGGTCGGGGGCGCCGGTCGCCGGCCACGAGAAGACGTTGATGACGTGCTGCCTCCGCGTGTATACCACGACCGGCACGTTGCGTCCGTCGATGTAGTCGAGCCGGCCGCCAATCAATGGATATCCGAGCGAGTCGAGCCGCGGGACGTCGGGCGACATGTTCACGCGCCCATTGAACCAGGGTTTGACGTTGTGCTGGTCGTTCGAGGCGACATCGGTGAGATGCCCGGGGACCAGCGATCGGATGTGACTCGAGAGGACCTGTTGTTCGACTGCATTCGCGGCGGCGCTGTGGCGCGTCGCCTCGAAGGTCACGCCGCTGCTGACGATCGCCACCACTGCCGCGGCGGCGATCATGCTTGGCCAGATCCTGCCGCGCGGTAGTGGCACCAGCGCGCGCTGATCGGGCGCGTCACGCGAGGTATCAGCGAGACTGGCGCGAATGCGCGCCTTCAGAACATCCGGTGCTTCGTAACGCATGAGTCCTGCCCTTACTCGTGTTGATATCCCCATCAGTCGCCGCTGCGCTGCACTGCAATCGGCGCAAGTTTTCAGATGCTCCTCCATCTCTGCGACTTCCTCCGGTGGCAGCTCGCCGTCGATGAACGCGCCGAGGTTTTGCAGACAATCAGAGCAAGTCATATCAGCCAACCTTCCGTGAGCCTTCGTCAAGTGCTGCCGCGAGACGATCCCGCGCCCGAGACAGACGCGACATCACCGTTCCGATCGGAACACCAACGACATCGCTGATCTCCCGATACGACAGCTCGTTCAACTCACGTAGCACGATTACCTCCTTAAGCTCGGCGGGCAGTGTATCCACTGCCGCTTGAATACGCTCGCGCTCCGACGTTTGATTGGCCAGCTCGTCGGCCCCGTGCGGATCCGTGACTTCTTTCGCCGCATCATCGGAGAACGAGACGGTCGACCGATCCCAGCGATGCGACTTGTGCCAGCTGTAGCAGCAGTTGCGAACGATCGTGAGCAGCCACGCCCGCGCGTCGCCCTGACGAAAACCCTCGAAGCCACGCAGCGCTCTGAGTACCGCGTCCTGCACCGCGTCCTGCGCGTCGTGCTCGTCCCGCAGTAAATAGCGGGCAAGCGTGTACGCATCGTCGAGGTACGGCAGCACCACCTTCTCGAATCGTTCCGCCTGATCGGCCATTTTCCGGGCCCTACTACGTGACGATGATCTTTCCCTTCATCATCGG
>JBKOVX010000213.1:0-4308 GCA_046724115.1 Gemmatimonadota bacterium
AGAGATGTGCTTGAGAGGGAAGGGGAAGAGGGAAGGGGGAAGAGGGACGCGGAGGCGCGATTGCCGGTCGTCCGCCCACGGACACCCAAACGCTCCGCGCTCCGTATGCGCGCATCCCTCTTCCCGCTTCCCGCTTCCCTCTTCCCTCTTCCCCTTCCCTCGTCAAGCACATCTCTTGCACGCAGCCAGTTCAAAAACCCAAAGTTCGGAGGCACAGCATGCGCGTTCTAATGGTGTCGCTGTCGGTGCTGGCTCTCGCGGCGTGCGGCCCGCGGACAGTCGAAGTGAAAACGGGGCCCGAGCCGACGACCGACGTCGCGCTTCACGTAACCAACAATCTGAGCCAGGCGGTTAACGTGTACGTCGTCAGCGGCGCGAACGACATCTTCCTCAAGCAGGTCGCAGCCAACAGCGTCGAGCACATACCCGTTTCGGGAGTTCCAGCGGGATCGACAGTGAACCTCCGGGCGGTCACAGTAGACGGCACGCGGACCTACACCAAGAGCAACGTCACGCTCTCCACGACCATGTACGACTGGCGGCTGCCTTAAACAACATGTGTCTCAGGAATTAGGTGCCGGGTAGAAATAGATCGTTGAAAGACTTAATTTTACGGGGCTGACGTGCGATGCACGCCGGCCCTTTTTTCTGCCGTCAGCCGGCCATCCGGCACGTCGGCTAGCTGTTGCCCAACGCCGGCCCGAGCTGAATGCCTCCCAAGTACGTAAAACAACCAACCGATTACGTAAAAAAAGGGGCGCTTCGCGCTATTGAGCCCGCGATAGCCTTTCTGGCGCGGAACAACGTCAGTCCAAACACAATTACGACCGTCGGAACGCTGATAACGATCGCGGCGGGCGTCGTTTACGCGACCGGCCACATCATGACCGCCGGCTGGATCATGAACGTCACCGCCTTCTTCGACGTCGCGGACGGCGAAGTTGCCCGGCGCACTGGAAAGTCGAGCGTGTTCGGCGCGTTCTACGATTCGACGCTCGACCGCGTCGCCGACGGGGCGCTAATGGCGGGACTCGCCTTTTTCTACGCGACCAACGCCGTGCACCACAACCTGTACATGGTAGTAGCCTGCCTGGTCTGCATGGTCGGCACTTTTCTCATCTCCTATACCCGCGCCCGCGCCGAAGCTCTCGGCGTCGACGCCAAGGTTGGGGTGATGCAACGCCCGGAGCGAATGGTTCTGCTGTCGGTGCCACAGTCGTTCTTTGGCCTGTTCTGGAACGGGTGGGTGCTGATGGGAATCATCGTCCTGCTCACAGTGACGGCGTGGATCACGGCGGTCCAACGGATCGCGTACGTCTATCGTGCGACCAAGAAGCTCGACGCGAAGCCGATCCGCATCATCAATGATCCTTCTACGAATCCCGCCTCGGCCAAAGCGGCGAGCATGGCGGCATCGCGCCGCGCACAATCGTAATTACACGGAGATAGAAATTGGCACCTCCCAGATCCTCCTCTGGTGCTTCACCTAAATCGATAGCCCCAGCCACCGGCCGCCTCGGCATTCTGACACCGGGCCTCGGCGCAGTGGCGACCACCTTCATGGCCGGCGTCGAGAGCATACGACGCGGGCACTCAAAACCGATCGGATCGCTGACGCAGATGGCGACCATCCGCCTCGGCAAGCGAACCGACAAGCGGGCGCCGCTGATCAAGGAATTCGTTCCGCTGGCCGATCTCAACGACATCGTGTTCGGCGCCTGGGATCCGATTCCCGACGACGCGCTTACCGCCGCGAAAAAGGCGGGCGTGCTTGAGGATCGCGACATAGATCCGATCGCCGACTTCCTGCGCGCGATCAAGCCGATGCCGGCGGTCTTCGACAACAAGTACGTCACTCGCATTCACGGCACGAACGTGAAGAAGGGGAAGACGAAGCGCGATCTGGCCGAGCAGCTGCGGCAGGACATCCGCGACTTCAAGTCGAAGAACAAATGCGATCGCATTGTAATCGTGTGGTGCGCCTCGACCGAAATCTTCATCAAACCCGGACCGCAGCACGCCACGATCGAGCAGTTCGAGAAGGCGATGGAGAAGAACGACGACGCCATCGCCCCGTCGATGCTCTACGCCTATGCGGCGATCATGGAGGGAATTCCGTTCGCCAACGGCGCACCGAATCTCTGCGTCGATACTCCGGCGCTGCTGAAGCTGGCGCAGGACCGTGGCGTCCCAATCTCAGGCAAGGATTTCAAGACTGGCCAGACCTGGATGAAGACGATCGTAGCGCCCGGCCTCAAGGCGCGCATGCTCGGCCTCGCGGGCTGGTATTCGACCAACATCCTCGGCAACCGAGATGGGGAAGTGCTGGACGATCCGCAGTCATTCAAGACCAAGGAAGAATCCAAGCTCAGCGTGCTGCACACGATCCTGCAGCCGGAGCTTTATCCGGATCTGTACAAAGACTTCTCGCACGTCGTGCGCATCAACTACTACCCGCCGCGCGGCGACAACAAGGAAGGCTGGGACAACATCGACATCGTCGGCTGGATGAATTACCCGATGCAGATCAAGATCAACTTCCTCTGCCGCGATTCGATTCTTGCCGCACCGATCGTGTTGGATCTGGCACTGTTCTCCGATTTCGCGCAGCGCGCCGGTATGAAGGGGATTCAGGAATGGCTCTCTTTTTACTACAAGAGTCCGATGGCAGCGCCGGGGCTCCAGCCGGAACACGATCTCTTCATTCAGCAAACGAAACTGAAGAACACGCTGCGTCACCTGATGGGAGAGGATCAGATTACCCACCTCGGACTGGAGTACTACGCTTAATGCTGCGCCGATTCGCGATCGGTTCCGCGCTGGTACTGTCGGTTGCGAGCTGCGGCTCCAACCCGAGAGCATTGGAGAATCGCCTCTGGTCTGACACCTACGCGTTTCGGGTCACGGTCGATCCAGTGCCGCCACGCGCCCTAGAGCCTGCGGTGTACCGAATCGTGGTGTCGGACAAGAAGACGGGTCAGCCGATCGAGACTGGCGAGGGGCGCATCTTCGCGACGAGCGCTGACAGGGCGAACACCAACGACGGACTCAAGAAGGAAAAGGAGCTGGGCACGTACTCCGGACGCCTGTTTTTCGCGACGAGCGGTGACTGGCCGGCGGCAATACAATTCCGTCGCGAGAAGGATCCGCGCATGCCGCTCGAGCGCGTTGACTGGATCCAGACCGTGCGTCCCGCGAGCGAGCCCGGCACCTAGCAGCTCCCATGCGACATTTCTTCAGAACCCAGCTGGTGCCGGTCGATGTGCTGCGCATCGCTGATGAATTCTTTCCGGAGATCGGGATGGAGCGGAGCGGTCATACCGCTCGTTCCCGCACTTTTGCCGGTGATCTCGGCACTCTCCAGTTGAGCGTGCGCAAGGAAGGCGGTCACTACACGTTTGTGGAAGTCTCGACCGATCAGACGGGAGAGAGCCGGCTCGACCGAAACGCCAAGAAGTTCTTCGTCGCGCTCCACAAGGCCGGCGATCCGCGACACCGCATCGAAGCCGCCTACTAGTATGGCGCGGTCCGGTACCGCCGCCTCCAAGCCGGCGAGTTTGCGCAGGGAGCCAAGCGGTTTCCGAAGGAGCGGCACTTTCGCGCGAGCAGAAGCTCGAGCTTTACTACTTCATGCGACTGACCCGCTCGCTCGAAGAGCGGCTGGTCAATCTGTATCGGCAAACGAAGGTGGTCGGAGGTCTTTTCCGCTCGCTCGGCCAGGAAGCCGACGCAGTGGGGAGTGCTTACGCGCTCGATCGTCGCAGGCGAGATTACCGCGCGCATCAATGAAAGCGCATTCGAATGGCTCGACGCTCCGATTCTGCGCGTGACGGCAGCCGATGTGCCGCTCCCGTACTCGCCGCCGCTGGAAGATTACGTTCTGCCGCAGACCTCTGACATCGTAGTTGCCCTGCGGAGGCTGGCCGCGTACTGATGACGTCCTCGCCGCCGCCCGAGCTCGAGCGCGGCGAGATCATCGCGCGCAATGTTGGCGTCGGGTGTATCACGACGGTAGCAGGTTTTTTCAGCGGCGGAATGATCGCCGTACTGATAGGGAAGTTTGTCGGGAGCGCTCAGGGATGCCAACCACCAGAGGGGCTTCCGGCATGCAATTGGTGGATGTATGCTGGTGTTGGAGCGCTTCTCGGAGCGGTTACGCTGCCCGTTCTCGCATTGAGACGGCTCAATCGCAAGCCGAACCAATAAACGCGGAGTAGCGGTGGCACGTGTAGACATCATCATGCCCCAGATGGGCGAGTCGATCGCGGAAGGCACGCTTTCCAGGTGGCTGAAGAAGGTCGGCGACGA
>JBKOVX010000188.1:0-2565 GCA_046724115.1 Gemmatimonadota bacterium
GTCCGGACTACTGTGTTAGTCCGCACCCCTCAGCAGTTAGTCCGCATTCCTCAGTCATCGCCCCAAAGCGTCAAGCAGCTTCTGATGGATTCCTCCGAATCCCCCATTCGACATAATCAAAACGACGTCTCGCTCCTTTAGCCGGGGGGTTAGATCACCAACGATCGCATCCGCGTCTTTGAGCTCTTTCGCTCGTTTCCCGTCCCCCGACAAGTCGCGAACCAACTGCTGGAGATCGAGCGCAGTCTCTTTGGTATATCGATCCGGCCGATACAAGGACGCGAAGACGATCTCGTTCGCTCCGGCAAACGCCTTCGCGTAGTCCTCCTGAAATTCCCGACGCTGCGCTGTGTAGCTGCGCGGCTCGTAGACGGCGACGATCCTCCGCCCTTTGTACTTCTGACGAACGGCATCTATCGTCTCGCGGATCGCGGTGGGGTGATGAGCGAAATCGTCGATAACGGTGACGCCCCGAACCTCACCGCGCACTTCCATCCTCCGCTTTACGCTCTTGAACGTGCGCAGCCCCTCCCGAACTCCATCGCGATCCGCTTTCACTGACTCAGCGGCGGCAACCACCGCCAGGACGTTCCGCACGCTGAACGCGCCGGCCAGCGGCGTATCGACCTTTCCCCACTCGTCGCTCGATCGAAAGACGCGAAAACGCGTTCCCCTCTCGTCGAACTCGACGCCCTGGGCGTGCCAGTGGGGTTGCCCGGCGGGGGTCTTCAGCGAATCGTCGCCGTAAGCAAAGGACTCGACCGGTGCCGGAGATTTGGGCGCCAGCTCGCGGACGATCGGCGAGTCCCATCCTGCGACCACCACTCCGTTCTTCGGAACGAGATTGATGAACCTCGCGAAGGCGAACTTGTACGCCTCTTCGTCGCGATAGATGTCGGCGTGATCGAACTCGATGTTGTTGACGATGGCGGTGTCCGGCAGGTAGTGCCACATCTTCGGACCCTTGTCGAAATACGCGGTGTCGTACTCGTCAGCCTCGATCACGAAGTACTTCGAATCTGTGAGCCGGAACGAAGTTCCGAAGTTCTCGGCGACCCCACCTATCAGAAAGCTCGGATTGAGGCCCGCCGACTCGAGTACCCACGCCAGCAGCGAAGTCGTCGTCGTCTTCCCGTGCGTCCCGGCGACCGCCAGCGAGTGGTGGCCCCAAATGAACTCCTCTTTTATGGTAGCGGCGGCTGAAGTGTAGCGGAGCTTCTGGATCAGCACCGCTTCGAGCTCCGGATTGCCCCGCGAGACGACGTTGCCGACCACTACAACGTCAGGTTCTGGTGAAAGATTCTCCGCCCGGTACCCTTCGTTGTAGGCGATTCCCATTTCCTGGAGCGCCGTCGACATTGGCGGGTATACCTTCTCGTCGGAGCCCGTTACCGTGTGGCCGGCCGCCTTCAACAAGCCGGCGAGCGAGGCCATCGCAGTGCCACCAATCCCAATGAGATGGTAGTGGAGAGGTTTTTTGCTACGCTGGTCCGGGTTTCGCGCCATTCTACCTCGTCGTCCTTGGTTCAGTTATCGGTTCTAAAATCTACAGCCCTCGCCCCTCGCCCCTCGCCCCTCGTCCCTCGTCCCGCTTTCCTCGGCGAAACGTATCCACGTACTTAACCGTAAGGTCGAAACACCCTAACTAGATTCATGCCCCAAAGAGCCAATCACTTCTGGACGATCTTCCTTACGACGGTATTGGTCGACGTCACCAGCAAGCGCCTCGCAGTCAGCGAGCTGTCGCCGCCCTACCTCCCGCACAACATCATCGACGACATTCTGCGATTCACCCTCGCCTACAATCCCGAGGGCGCAATGAGCTTCTCGCTCGGTCCGTCGTCGCGCTGGTGGTTCGTGCTGCTGTCGCTGGGTACCCTGTTCGTTCTCGGCTACATGTATAGCCAGACGCCACGCCAGGACCGCATTCAGATCGCATCGATCGCTCTCATTTGCGGTGGCGCCGTTGGCAACCTCCTCGATCGCCTTCGCTCTGCACGCGGAGTGGTCGACTTCATCGACATTGGGATCGGCGCGCATCGTTTCTGGACCTTCAACTTTGCCGACCTCGCGGTGACCCTCGGCACGGCGATGCTCACCTGGATCCTTTGCGTTCGCGCCGCAAAAGACGAGCGTCGCGCCCCGGCTCCCGCACTGGCGCCGAGTCGCGCCATGGACGAGCCGAACTAGTCGTCCTTCTGTCCGAAGATCGCCATGTTGGAGCTGTGACCCGGATTGATCTTCTTCTCCGGGTAGATCCAGTGCACGGCCTGGTTGACAGCGGTCGCCGCCTCACCAAATCCCGTCGCGATCAGCTTCAGTTTTCCCGGATAAGTCGTGATGTCGCCGGCGGCGTACACTCCTGGTCGCCCGGTCTCCATCAAGCTGTTGACGATGATCTCGTCGTTCTCGCACTGGATACCCCACTCGGCTAGTGCGCCGATGTCGCTGTGAAACCCCAGCATCGGCAGGATGGCGTCGGCTTCGATATCGCGAGTGGTCTTCGCCTTTACATCGCGGACCGTCACGCCGGTAAGCTTATCATCGCGCGACAAGACGTCGTGC
>JBKOVX010000412.1:0-3741 GCA_046724115.1 Gemmatimonadota bacterium
GGTTGCGTCTCGTGGGCTCGGAGATGTGTATAAGAGACAGACGCTGGACGGTGCAGCGGCTGCAGGACTGGGCGATCAGGGACGCGCCCTTGAACGGCTACTGACGGCGGGCGAGGAACTTGATCGTCAGCCGCAGCTTTGGGACTGGTATTGGCGATTGTTCCAGCGCTGGACGCTCGCCGGCCTATGGTTGTCGAGGGGGGAGCTGGAACGTGCGCGCCGGGAAGGGGAGCTCATGGTCACTGGGGCGGGGGCCACAGCGGAGCGAACGTGGCAGGCGTTGGCGTGGGAGGTGAATGCCAGGATCGCACTCGCCGGTGACGACCCCCGGAAGGCGCGGGACCTCATTGAGCGCGGGTTGGCGGTAATCGAGGGCGTGGAAGCACCGGTCGCTGCTTGGCAGATACACGCAACCGCGGCCGAAGTCTGCCAGACGCTCGGCGAGAGTGCCAGCGCACAATCGCACCGGGACTCGAGCCGGAACATCGTTCTCAAGTTGGCGGCTTCACTGGAGCCTTACGACGCGTCGCGCCGAAAGTTCCTTAGCTCGCCGGCCGTAGCGAGGGTGGTCGATTCCGCGACAGTCGCGGACTCCGCACGACTTAGTCCATCTTTGCGCAACGCCGCGGTCAAAGCTCCAACGGTCGCGTAACCAGATCACAACCTGTCGAAAACCACTTCTGCCTCCGGAATGCTCAGTTTTGTTCCTCAACTTCTCTCCGATCACGCATGTGAGGACATACGAGTGAAGAATGACGATCCGCTCGTCTACATTGTCGACGACGACGTCGCCGTGCGCGAGGCCCTCCGAGGCATGATTCGCTCGATGGGACTGCGCTGCGAGACGTTCGCGTCGGCGCAGGAGTTTCTCGGCCATTCGCGAGCCGACAGTCCTGCGTGTCTCGTGCTCGACGTCATGTTACCCGACCTGAGTGGTCTCGAGCTGTCGGCCGAGTTGGCGAGAGTTCGTGCCGAGATCCCGACTGTCTTCATGACTGGCCACGGCACCATCCCCATGAGCGTCCGCGCGATGAAGGCTGGCGCAGTGGAGTTTCTCACCAAACCGTTCAGCGGCGAGGATCTGCTGTCAGCGATTCACCAGGCGCTCGAACAGGATCGCGTCGGGCGCGCCGCGCGCGCAGTCGACGACGCGGTGCGCGCAAAGCTCGCGAAGCTCACCGCGCGAGAGCGGGATGTGCTGGAGCTCGTGCGGGCCGGACGGCTAAACAAGGAAATTGCCGCCGAGCTCGGCATCGCCGAGCAGACTGTGAAGCAGCACCGCGGCCGGATCACGCGTAAGCTCGGCGTGCGCTCCGTCGCCGACCTCGTGCGGCTCGCCGAGGACGCATCGCGCATCTCACCTAAGTAGGATAGCGGCGCATGGCTGTCTCCCGTAGCGTGTGGTCACGAACCCCATGACTACTTCTTCTCGTGTGGCCGAGCTTCTCCTGGGAACGCGATCCCCGGTGGTGATCGCGTCGGGGCCCGAGTTGCGAGCGGTACACAACGAAGCCTTCACGCTGCTCATGGGCGACGTCGGCCGTGCGGCACGTAAGGGCATACCGTTGCGTGAGTTGTCCCCAGAGCTCTGGGAGCGGGCCCGACCGCTAATAGTGCAGACGACACTTAGCGGGCAGGCGGCCGTTCTTCCGAACCAGCTCTTCTGCCTCTCGCGGAATGGCTACGCCGACGAGGCCTACCTCACGATCTCTTGCGATCCCATTCACGAAGGCAAGCGCCGCATCGGGGTGATGGTGTCGCTCACCGAGACGACGGAGCACGTCGTCGGCGCGCGACGGAATGCGGCATTGCGCGAGGTGGCCGCGACAAGCGCGGGAGCGCACTCGATCGACGACGCCGCTCGGCGCGCCATCGACGCTATCTCGAGGCATCCCAGCGATGTTCCGTTCGCGCTCATCTATCTCGTCGCCGCTGACCGGGCTTCGGCTCGCCTGGCAGCGACTGCCGCTCTTCCAGCGCGCAACGCAGCGAGTCCCGAGGTTATCGATCTCGACACGAAGCATGACACAAGCTGCCCGGTCGCGCTCGCGTTGAAAGAGAACAGAATCGTTGTCGTCGACGATCTGCTCTCGCGTTACGGTTCGCTCCCAGCCGGCGACTGGCCGTTTGCACCCACCAACGCGGTCGTTACTCCGCTTACATCGCCGGGTCGCGATCGACCGGACGCGGTGCTCATCGCTGGCGTAAGTGCGCGACACTCACTCGACGAATCGTATTTGACCTTCATCGATCTCCTGACGAAGCACGTCGCCGCGGCTGTCGCCGGTGGACGGCTGCACGAGGATGAAGAGAGTCACGCCGCCGCACGCGCCTCAGCGGCAGCAGCGGCTGCGAAAAGACGCGCGCGGATGCGCGCGATGAAAGCGAGATTCGCGGGAGTGCTGGAGGAACGGACACGAATTGCGCGGGAAATACATGACACACTGCTGCAGGGCGTCACTGGTATCTCTCTGAATCTCCAGGCCGTATTGCCCGAGGTTCGGACATCGCCCACGACGGCCCTCGCAACCCTCGAGCGCATCGCCGAGCTGGCCGTGCACACGAGTCGTGAGGCGCGACTGGCGGTGTGGGACCTTCGACCACAGCCACTGACGGAGCGGGAGCTGGCGAAAGCGGTGGAGAGCGTGGCGCGACTCGCGCTCGGCGAATCTTCGCTCAGGCTGCAAGTGAGCACGACGGCGCGTGCGGGCGGCGTCCCGGCCGATGCACAGGGAGCTGTTCTCCGCGTAGTGCAGGAAGCGGTGTCGAATGTTGTGCGCCATGCCGCAGCGCGCAAAGTTCGTATCAGGCTGTCTCGTCGAGGCGCATGGCTGTGTGTGAAGGTGGCGGATGACGGCAAAGGATTCGCGGTGAAACGGGACTTCCACGCGTACACCGGGCACTGGGGATTGGTGGGAATGTGTGAGCGCGCGAAACAGATTGGGGCGTCGTTCTCCGTTCGCAGCGCTCCCGGCCAGGGCACCGTCGTTACGCTCGACGTCCCGATCGCGGCTGCCTCCAAGCGGGGTCGGGCGAACTAACTAACTCGCAAGAATTCGCCCGTCGCTTCGACTCGGAACATCATGCAAACCAGTCGCGGGGACAGTCACGCTGTTGCCGCGCAGCGTCGATTATCCACTGCTGGCTCTCTACATCGACGACTTCGCAAGGCACGCGATCGAACCATGCACGCGCTTGCCGAAGGTCGCCGATGCGACGCCACAGTTCCCCGGTCAGGTACGTCAGTTTTGCACGATCCTCTGGTGGAACATCGTCAAAGGCGGCCAGCGCGTCTTCGAACCTCCGCGCGGCTTTCAGTCGGAAGAACCGTTCTGCTTCCACGTCCCCTTCGTCCACGCAGCACCACGCGGCGTGAAGCCAGAGGTCCGCGGCGCGCGGCGCGTCGGCTCCTCGCCATTCAGCCACCTTCGCTGCCGCCTCGTATTTCTCGGACGCAGTGCCGCTATTGTCTGCCACAAGCGGTGCGAGCTCGTTCCAGACGTGATCGATCACGACTGCGGAGAGTTCTGGTCCCTCGGTAAAATCACGCTCTGAGCCTGAGAGCCCGCATCTATCACACATATGGACCTGGTAAGGAAGCGGTGTCCTTCCAGGCCATTGCTCATGAAAGTCCGTCCGCTTCCCAGCGGGCGAGTCCTGGGCTTCCACAGCGCGTGATCTAAAATGATTGTCGCACACCGGACAGCACAGCTCGATCAGTTGAAGTTTGGTCATCGGTCC
>JBKOVX010000378.1:0-1577 GCA_046724115.1 Gemmatimonadota bacterium
AGATTGGCGGGGCCCGTCCGCTGGCCGCCACCAATCCACTGGACCGCTCATGAAACGCCTCGTATCGCTCGCGCTCCTTGTCACTTCGCTCTGCGTTCCGATCACAACCTACGCGCAGCAGCCGCGCGTACTCGTCTTCTCCAAGACTTCCGGATTCCGCCACAGCTCCATCCCCAACGGAATCGCGGCAATCAAAAGGCTTGGACAGGAGAATGGCTTCGCCGTCGACGCCACCGAAGACGCGACCGCGTTCACCTCGAAGAATCTCACTCGCTATGCCGCCGTCGTCTTCCTCAATACCACTGGCGATGTACTGGACGACGCGCAGCAGGACGATTTCGAGCGCTACATCCAGGCCGGCGGCGGATACGTCGGCATCCATTCAGCAACGGACACTGAGTACGACTGGCCGTGGTACGGCAGACTCGCCGGCGCGTACTTCAACGGCCACCCGAACAATCCCAACGTTCGTAAGGCGACTTACCGCGTCCTCGACAAGAGCCACGTCTCCACCCAGGGATTCCCCGATACGCTCGTGCGCGAAGACGAGTTCTACAACTTCAAATCGATCGATCCAACGATCCACACACTGATCGAAATCGACGAGAAGAGCTACGAAGGCGGGACCAACGGCGCGCACCATCCAATGAGCTGGTACCACGATTTCGACGGTGGACGCGCGTGGTACACCAACATGGGTCACACCGAAGCCACCTACACCGAGCCGCTCTTCCTGCGACACCTGCTCGGCGGATTGCGCTACGCGATGGGCACCCGGAATGTCGACTTCAGTCGCGCCCGGCCGGAGGAGAACCGCTTCACCAGAATCGTTCTCGCCGAGAAGCTCGACGAGCCCGTCGAGCTCGCCGTTCTGCCCGGCGATCGCGTGTTGTTCATCGAGCGACACGGTTACGTCAACCTGTATACACCGAAGAACGGTCGCACGACGCGCATCGCGACGATTCCCGTAAGCACCAAATACGCCGACAGCAGTCAGGCCGAGGACGGCCTGCTCGGACTCGCCGCCGATCCGCACTTCGCGACGAATGGCTGGGTCTACATGTACTACTCGCCCGCCGGACCCGAGTCGAAGAACGTGCTCGCGCGCTTCACGATGAAAGGAGATGCGCTCGACCTGGCGTCGAAGAAAATCATCCTGGAGATACCCACGCAGCGCTTGCAGTGCTGTCACACCGGTGGCTCGATCGCGTTCGACAACAAGGGCAACCTCTTCATGTCGACCGGTGACAACTCGAATCCGTTCGCCAGTGGATACGCCCCGATCGATGAGCGCCCCGGCCGCATGCCATGGGACGCCCAGAAATCCTCCGGCAACACCAACGACCTGCGTGGAAAGATCATCCGCATCCATCCCGAGCCCGACGGCACCTACACCATCCCCGACGGCAATCTCTTTTCCAAGGGAACGGCGAAGACCCGCCCCGAGATCTACACAATGGGGCATCGCAATCCCTATCGCCTCTCGGTCGACTCACACACCGGCTTCCTCTACTGGGGCGACGTCGGTCCCGACGCCAATGAAGACTCCGTCGGACGTGGACCGCGCGGTTACGACG
>JBKOVX010000145.1:0-1624 GCA_046724115.1 Gemmatimonadota bacterium
TTCGGGAAGAGCAGCCGTTTACCGAAGATCGGCTCCAGGACGTCGACGTATTTTCCCGTTGCCACGCTTCCCAGCAGCACGACCTCACATTGCCGGCCGATCTTCTGCGCCAGCACCCGCGCATCCACCTCCAGCGGGTACCGATACCTCGATTCATCGGCGTCGATTGGAACGGCCGCGAATCTCTCGAGATCCCGGAGCGTAACCATGGTTCCCGGCGAGCAAAGCCCGTCCGTAGGCGTAATAATGTGGACCCCTGGCGCCCGACGTGACGGTGGATTCTCGAACGCGCGGGCGTAGTTCAGCTTCCCCCGGAAGTAAAGCCCGCTCAGAAAGCTGAAGACTTCGCCAAGCGGAGCGCCTTCCTCGCTACGGACCCTTTGCGCTACCGTGAACTCCGCGCGCTCGTTGAACAGCAGAGCGGCTCTCTTGCCGCCGCAGCTGGCCGGTGAAAGCAGGAAGATTCGCCGCTGTTGCACGGCCCTAATTCAAGCAAATCTTTCGCCGCAACGACAGTGGGAAGCGCGACGGTGCGAGGCGCGTTAGCTTTCGTGAGGGGGAATTTCCATGGCAAAGAACAAATTGCAGGAACTTCACGAGGTGGGTCAGTCGATCTGGCTTGACAGCATCGACCGCAGAATGCTTCATGACGGCGAGCTGGACCGCCGCATCCGTGAAGACGCACTCACTGGGATGACATCCAACCCGACGATCATTCAGAAGGCTCTCGCCTCCAGCAACGCCTACGACGATCAGATAACCGAGGCCGAAGAAAAAGGGCCGACGAGCTGGGAGCTGTTCGAGCTGCTCGAGACCACCGACGTTCGCGATGCCTGCGACCGCTTCGCGGGAGTCTACAGCTCGTCTCGCGGCGGCGATGGATACGTATCCATAGAAGTCTCACCCGGAGTCTCGAACTCCGCTGACGCAACCTGCGAGGAAGCGCGCCGACTCTGGAAGACAGTGGACCGGCCCAACGTGATGGTGAAAGTCCCTGGCACCGCCGAGGGTGCGGTCGCCGTGCGTCGACTTATCAGCGAGGGAATCAACGTCAACATCACATTGCTCTTCGCTATTGAGGCACACGAACGCGTGATCGACGCCTACATAGCGGGTCTCGAGGATCGCGTCAAAGCTGGAAAGCCGATCGACGGCCTTCACTCGGTGGCCAGCTTTTTCGTGAGCAGAGTCGATACTGAAGTCGACAAACGCCTCGACGCGCTGATCGCCAAGGCCGATGCTGCCGAGAAAGAAAGACTCAAGCTGCTCAAGGGTCGAGCGGCGATCGCCAACGCGAAACTTGCTTATCGATTGTTCAGACAGAAGTTCGCCGGACCTCGCTGGGAAGCCCTCGCCAGGAAGGGCGCCCGCCTGCAACGGCCGCTCTGGGCGAGCACCAGCACCAAGAATCCTGAGTATCGCGACGTGATGTACGTCGAAGAATTGATCGGACCCGACACCGTCGACACTATGCCACCGGCGACGATCGAAGCGTTCCGGGAGCACGGTGTAGTGGAGAAAACGGTCGACAAAAAAGTGTCCGCCGCGGAGGGCCTACTCAAAGAGATCGAGGCTGTGGGAATCTCGATGAAGGACGTAACCGCGAAACTGCTCGTCGATGGTA
>JBKOVX010000209.1:0-4098 GCA_046724115.1 Gemmatimonadota bacterium
TAGACGCAGATGGTCTTCCTCATTGACCATGATACCGACGCCGCGCGAGAGGTACACCGCCGCCCCGGTCCTGACCGGCTGCTCGTTGAGGCCCGCCAGCTCCTTGCTCACCAGGTGGCGCTCGTGGAGGAGCAGCCTGTCTTCGGGAGGCAGCTCGTCGACGCGCACCAGAACCCCGTCCTCGATCGAGCGGAGACTACCGAAAGCCTCCCGCACCTGGGTCAGGATCCGCAGCCGCTCGCCGTCGCGCGCGCGCGGCGTGAACGCGTACCCCTCCAGGTTTCTGGCCAGGCGGATGCGGGTGGAGATGACAATGTCGGCGTGCTCCCCTGAGGCATCGAGCCAGCTGGCGCCGCCATCCGGAAGCAGGGAGAGGTCGAGCATTACTCGATCCCCCGCAGCTTGTCGCGGATGTCCGCGGCGAGCTCGAATTGTTCGGCCTCGATTGCCCTCTTCAGGCGGTCGCGTAGCTCGGTGGCAGTCGAAACATGCGGCAGCTCACTCGGCAACGGCGCCACGTAGCGGCGACCGATGTGGCGCGAGTTGCCGTGGACACGGCGCAGCAGGTCGCGGAGGCTCGACTCGAAAGTCTCGTAGCAGTGCGCGCAACCGAGACGGCCGGTGGCACGAAAGTCGGCCAATGTCGCCGAACAGAACGAGCACTGGGTCGGCTCGCCCTTGGCGCCCGCCATCTGCTCGTGGATCGTTTGCAGGAAGTTGTTGATCTGCGGCTTCGCCGCGGTGATCGTCGTCTCGACACCTCGCTCGGCTGCGCATTTCTCGCACAGGTGCAGCTGTCTGACCCCGCTCCCCTCGATTTCAGTGAGCTGGATTACAGCTTCGCCATCCTTGCACAGATCGCAGACCATTTATACGACGACCTCATCAACCTCGGTACGACTCAGTTTGCCACCCTCGAGCAGCAGCACCTGACTGGCCCGCGACGCGAGTGAGCGGCTATGTGTTACGACGACCATCCCGATCTCGAGGTCATTGACGACCTCGCCCAACAATTCATGCAACATCTCCGCGTTCCACCGGTCCAGATTGCCCGATGGTTCGTCGGCCAGAATGATCTGCGGATCCATCGCCAAAGCGCGGGCGACAGCCGTCCGCTGCTGCTCTCCGCCCGAGAGCTCCGCGGGCCTGTGCGTCATGCGCGCGCTCAAGCCAACCCGCGCCAGGAGCTCCGCCGCTCTGCTCCGCGACTCCTCAACCGACTTCCCCGCGATCCGCAACGGCATCATCACGTTCTCGAGAGCGGAAAACTCCCGCAGCAAATGATGGAACTGAAAAACGAACCCTACTGTTCGATTACGCAGCTCACCGAGCTCGGTTTCATTGCGACCGTGCACCGGCTCACCTCCGATTACTACATACCCGCGCGTCGGTTTGTCCAGTGCTCCGAGCACGTGCATCAAGGTGCTCTTCCCCGCACCGCTCGCCCCGACGATGGCAATCATCTCGCCTTTCGGCACTGACAGATTTACTCCGTTCAGCACGTGCAGCTCGTTGCCGTCGCCGCCGACGTACGACTTGTAGACGTCGTGAGCCTCGAGAACCGTCATCGTCATTCGTGCCTGATGGCCTCGATCGGGAAGAGTCGTGAGGCCTGGATAGAAGGATATACCGTCGCAATCGCCGCGATCGCGATGCTGGCGAGGATGATCCACATGACGTCGGTCGGCTGCGTCGACACCGGCAGGTGATCGATGAAATACACCGTCGGATCGAGCTTGATGAACTGGTACTTGTCGAGCGCCAGCGCGCCACCGAACCCGAGTACGAGGCCTAACACAGTTCCGACGACGCCGATGACGAGGCCCTGGGCGAAGAAGATCCGTCGTATCGACGCGGCCGGCATTCCCATCGCCTTGAGTATTCCGATTTCCTTCGTCTTGTCGGCGACGACCATCGTCAGTGTGCTCACGATGTTGAACGCGGCGACGAGAACGATCAACAGCAGAATCACGCCCATGCCCAGCTTCTCGAGCTTCAGAGCCTGAAAGAGCGAGTGGTTCTGCTCCTCCCAATCGACGGTGCGATATGGCCACCCTAACGCGCCGGTCAGCTGCGACGCGACTTTCGACGCCTGCCAGCGATCGGTGGTCTTCACCTCGATACCGGTGACACCTTCACCCAGTCCGGCGAGGTTTTGCGCCTTGTCGAGAGCGACAAACGCGTACGAGTTGTCGTACTCGTACATCCCCGTTTGCACGATTCCGGTAACCTCGAAGCTTTCTGTAATCGGGACAATCGTCCCCGTCACCGGATTGATCTTTCTCCCGCCAGTAGAGAACAGTTCGATGGTATCGCCGGGCCACTTGTTGAATCGAGCCGCCAGCAGTTTTCCAAGCACCACGCCCTTGCGCTGGCCATCGGAGCTGGCAAAGCGAAAATCGCCCATCGTGGCGTGGGACCGGATCGTCGTAACCTCTGGCGCACCGCGACCCTGCGGCACCAGGCCAACGATATAAACTCCACCGTTGTAATCGTGTTTGGTGGTCATCAAGCCTTCGGTGAGTACGAATGGAGCCGCGGCTACCACGCCAGGCTGCTTGCGAACTTTGTCGAGCAGCTTCGGCCATTCATCGACCTTGAGATCTTCGCCGTAGGTAAGAACCCGGATGTCCGGGCTACCGACCAGAATCTTTTCGCGGAGATCGTGCTGCAGTCCGTTCATCACTCCGATGATGATGATCAGCGCGCTGACGCCGACGAGCACGCCACCGATCGCGATGATGCTGATCAGCGACAGCAGCTTTGACCCGCGCCGACTGCGCAGATACCGCCAGGCTATTTGTAGCTCGAGCTTGCTCATTCCGGCCTCATCGTCGGAAACAGAATCACATCACGGATGTTCGACGCACCCGACAGATACATCAGCAACCGGTCGAGCCCGATACCTACGCCACCCATTGGCGGCATTCCATACTCCATGGCCCGCAAGTAATCCTCGTCGACGCCGGCGGCCTCCAGATCACCCGCCGCGCGCAGGCGCGCCTGGGCCTCGAACCGACGACGCTGGTCGAGCGGATCGTTCAGCTCACTGAACGCGTTTGCGAGCTCCTTGCCGTTCGCAAACAGCTCGAAGCGCTCGGTGAGCGTTGGATTTCCACGCTTGGGTTTCGCCAGCGGCGACAGTTCCACTGGATAGTCCACCACGAATGTCGGCTTTACCAATTTTGACTCCACGAGCGCCTGGAACATTTCATCCAACAGCTTCGGGCGACTCATTGATTCTGTTTGTTCTACCCCGACGCGCGTCGCAAGTGCGCGCAGCTTGGCATCGTCGAGTGCGGAAACGTCGGTCCCCGCTGCTGCGTTGAGCGACGGAAACCATTCGACGCGCCCGAACGGGCGCTCGAAGTTCGGGACGTTGGCGCTCAGCTCCGGCACCGATCGCACCGCCTCGGCCGTTTTCTCCAGCAGCTGCTCGACGATCTCCATCATGCTCGTGTAATCCGCGTACGCCTGATAGAACTCGAGCATCGTGAACTCAGGGTTGTGCGTTCGATCTATGCCCTCATTTCTAAAGTCGTGGCCGATCTCGTACACACGCTCCAGCCCTCCCACCACCAGTCTCTTCAGATAGAGCTCGTCGGCGATGCGCAGATAAAGCGGCATGTCCAGCGCGTTATGAACCGTCGTGAACGGCCGCGCCGCTGCGCCACCGTAGAGCGGCTGGAGAATCGGTGTCTCCACCTCGAGGTAATCGCGCTCGTCGAGGAAACGGCGAATGGCGCTCGTCATGCGCGAGCGCGCCACAAAAAGGGCTCGTACCTCCGGGTGCACGGCGAGATCCGCATAACGCTGCCGGTATCTCTGTTCGGGATCAGCGAACCCCGAGTGGCGGACGATCTGACCGTTTACCTCCTCTTCCTTCCCGAACGGAAGCGGACGAAGTGACTTGGCCAGGAGCTCCACGCGATCGACACGCACTGTGATCTCCCCCGTCTTCGTGCGAAAGAGCGGGCCGTGAACGCCGATAATGTCCCCGAGATCGAAGTGCGCGAGCAGAGAGTAGGGCTTTTCTCCGAGCTGGTCCTTCTTGAAATAGAGCTGAATCTTACCGGTCGGATCGGCGAGGTGCGCGAA
>JBKOVX010000081.1:0-2833 GCA_046724115.1 Gemmatimonadota bacterium
GCTCGAGAAAGCGCTCGACATGCCGCCCGCCGACATCGTCAATGTCGTCAAGGAATCCGGTCTGCGCGGTCGTGGCGGTGCTGGCTTCCCAACCGGACTGTAGTGGTCGTTCATGAAGCCGGGTGACGGCAAGCCTCATTACCTGTGCTGCAACGCCGACGAATCGGAGCCGGGGACCTTCAAGGATCGCGAGCTGATGCGCTGGACTCCTCACGCACTGGTCGAAGGCTGCGCCATCGGCGCATACGCAATTGGTGCCGAGACGGCGTACGTCTACATCCGTGGCGAGTTCACCGAGCCGCTGCAGTGGATGGAGCAGGCGGTGAAGGAAGCCTACGCCGCCGGTATTATCGGAAAAAACGCGATGGGCAGCGGCAAGCGAATCGATGTCCACGTGCACAAGGGTGCCGGCGCGTACATTTGCGGTGAAGAAACGGCGCTGATGGAGTCGCTGGAAGGAAAGCGCGGAAACCCGCGCATCAAGCCGCCGTTTCCGGCGGTGTCTGGTGTTTTCGGGATGCCGACGACGATCAACAACGTCGAGACGCTCATTGCCGCCGCCCCGATTCTTCTCAACGGCGCTGATTGGTACAAGAAGATGTCGCTCTCGAGTCCGAAGAGCACCGGCACCAAGCTCTTCTCAGTCTGCGGCAACGTGCAGCGCCCTGGTACGTACGAAGTCGTGATGGGCTTTCCCTTCAAGGAATTCCTGTACGACCTCTGCGGCGGTCCACTACACGGCCGAAAGTTCAAGGCGGTTATTCCGGGTGGCGCATCCGTTCCTATTCAGACGATGGATGAAGCCGAGGCCACTCTAATGGATTATGAGGGATTCGTCGCTCAAGGATCGATGCTTGGCTCTGGTGGCGTGATCGTCATCGATGACGCGCAGCCGATGGTGACGGTGATCGCTCGCATCGCGCGATTCTTCGCCCACGAGAGTTGTGGGCAGTGCACTCAGTGTCGCGAGGGGACCGCCTGGACGACCAAAATCCTCGAGCGGATCCGTGACGGCGAGGGCACGACGGAGGATCTCGATACGCTCCTCGACATCTCCGAGCAGATGACGGGCAAGACCATTTGCGTACTGAGCGATTCGTGCGCGGTGCCGGTCGTTTCGGGAATCAAGAAATTCCGCGGTGAGTTCGAGGCGTTGATCAAGGGACGTCAGTTTCACCCTGTAATCGCGGCGGTGGCTTAATGGCCGAGCAGAAAATGGTGAACCTGACGATCGAAGGCCGGCCGGTCACGGTCGCTGAAGGAACCACGATCCTCGAAGCGGCGAAGACAGCCGGCATCCTGATTCCGCACTATTGTTACCACCCGGGCCTGCCGATCGCCGGCGTGTGCCGGATGTGCCTGGTGGAAGTGGAGAAGGCACCAAAGCTGGCTCCCTCCTGTGCGACGACCGTTGCGGAGGGCCAGGTCGTTCACGTCCACTCGGATAAATCACTCGACGCCCGCAAGGGCGTGCTCGAGATGCTGCTCATCAATCACCCGCTCGACTGTCCCATCTGCGACCAGTCCGGTGAGTGCGAGCTGCAGGACTACACCTATCAGGAAGGACGAGCGGACTCGCGCTATCGTGAGCCGAAGCGGTTCAACCCGGCCGAGGACTTTGGCGGCGATGTCATGTACGTGCCGAACCGCTGCATTCTCTGCACGCGGTGCGTCAGGTTCATGGACGACGTCGCGCACGAGCCGACGCTTAACGTCAGCGAGCGCGGCGATCGCGCGCTGATCGGGAAGTTCGAAGGTCGCGACATGACACATCCGTGGGCGGCCAACGTCATCGACCTCTGCCCGGTTGGCGCGCTCCTCTCCAAGGATTTTCTGAACAAGGCGCGAGCATGGGAGCTCGATCGCACGGCGTCGATCTGCCCCAATTGCACGCAAGGCTGCAACGTGATCATGGAGACGCGTGAGAACCAGATAGTCCGCATGCGTCCGCGGCCGAACGAGCACGTCAACGCGTTCTTCATGTGTGACTACGGCCGGTTGAACTATCGCTGGATGAACGAGAAGAATCGCGTCGAGCACCCGCAGGCAAGAAACGGCGCCAGGGGACTGGCCGCGACGAGCTGGGAGAACGCGATCTCCGCCGCCGCGCGCGCGCTGAGCGGAAAGAAAGCGTTTGTCGTCGCGTCGCCGATGCTCTCGAATGAGTCACTCTTTCTGCTCACCGAGCTGATGCAGGGTGGCAGCGGCGCGTTCAGAGTCACGGAAGGTGAAGAGGCTCCGCTGCCCGGCGTCGAAGATCTTTCGCTGCGCCGCGAGCGCGCTGCCAACGTGTATGGCGCCGAAACGCTCGGCTTCAGGAAAACGAAGGATCTCCTCGGCGGACTCGGGCAGGGGGACGTGCTCGTCATCGCGGGCGAGGATCTCGCCGGTGTCGATCTGTCGGCAGTCTCTCGCGCCAGCGACGTCATCGTGATCGGCTCCGTCATGCCTGGCGGAGTCGAGCGCGCATCAGTCGTGCTTCCGATCGCCAATTTTTCCGAGGAAGAGGGAACGGTCACCAACCTGCGCGGTCGCGTGCAGCGCTTTACCCAGGCGAGACAGGCACCAGGCGAGACGAGACCGAGCTGGCTCGTCCTCGGCGACCTGCTCGGCGCGATGGGCAAACAGAACAGCTTCTTCCTTCCGTCCGAAGTCTTCAGCAAGCTGGCGAGCTCGCACAAATCGTTCGCCGGACTTAGTTACGACTCGCTCGGCTTCAAGGGGCTCCCGGTGGTGGATGCTCCTCCGACACAGGCGAAATCGCCAATCGCCGTGGGTGCAGCGTGATCACCGCTCACTTTTTCCCGCTGCTCCAGGCCGCCGACCCCAGCTA
>JBKOVX010000041.1:0-3713 GCA_046724115.1 Gemmatimonadota bacterium
GTGCCTGCCTCCCAGCAACAGGACGGTCGGACGCTCCATTCCGTCAATCGCGACCGCGGTCGAGCTGACATTGGTCGCCTTGGAGTCATTGATCCACTGGACACCGCCGAACTCGCCGACGAGCTCAAGGCGGTGCGGCAGAGAGCGGAATGTTTCAATCGCTTTGGCGATGCCCCTCCGCGCTTTCTGGGTTTGGTAAGAACGATCCGCTGCCATCACCGCGAGGGTCGCCGCCAACGTGTTGGCGACGTTGTGCTGCCCAAGCAAAGGCAGATCAGACCGGGCGAGAAGCGGAGCGGCCAGCACGATCAGTTGTCCAGACTTCTCATCGACGTAGCCATCCGCTTCCTTCGTGAGCGAGAACTCAAACTTGTGCCCCGCGACGAGCTCGACCATTCGCATCACGCCGGCATCATCGCCGTTCACGACCCACGCCGATTCCGCGTCGGCGTTGGCGAAGAGCCGCGCCTTGTCCGCGTAGTACTCCTCGGCGGTCGCGTAACGATCGAGGTGATCGGGGCTGAGATTGGTCAGTACTCCCACGACGGGCTTGAGACTCGGCGTGTCGTGCAACTGGAACGACGACATCTCCAGCGAGATCCACTGGGGCTGTTGGTCTCGCGAAGCGATCTCCGACAGTGGAGTGCCGATGTTGCCCGCCTCGACCGCCTCCAGATCCAACCCGCGCAGGAGATGGGCGATGAGTGCGGTCGTCGTTGTCTTGCCGTTGGTACCGGTGATCGCGATTACGCGCGGCCCTTCGAGGAAGTTGAGCGCGACTTCGACCTCGCTGGCGATCGGAACGGAATGCTGTCGTGCAAAGGCAAGCGGCTTCGCGGACGGCGGCACGCCGGGACTGGTGACGACGAGCCCGGCGTTCGCCAGACGTCCCAGGTCGTGGCGGCCGATGTCGACTGAGATTCCCTTGGAGCGCAGCTCTTCGGCGCATCGCCCCGTCTCTGGCGACGAAGCGACATCAGACGCATAAACGTTGTAGCCGTGCTTCTTGAGGAGCATCGACACGGCGCGACCGCTGCGGGCGAGACCAATCACTGCAATCTCGCTCTCACGCGGCACGAGGTCGCGGGGCGTCATCGCAGCTTGAGCGTGCTCAGTCCGATAAAGGCGGCCAGCACTCCAATGATCCAGAAGCGCACGGTAACCTGCGCTTCATCCCAGCCCTTTACCTCAAAATGGTGGTGGAGCGGCGCTCGCTTGAACACCCGGTGTTCGCGCGCGTACTCGACGCCGTATCGTCGCTTGCGGTACTTGAACACGACACGCTGCAGAATCACTGACAACATCTCGGCGACGAACACGGCACCCACGATTAGCAGAAGGAATTCGGACTTGAGTAGAATCGAGACCGCGGCCAGTGCCCCGCCCAGTGCCAGCGAGCCGGTGTCCCCCATGAAGACTTCGGCGGGATGGGTGTTGTACCAGAGGAATCCTATACACGCCCCCATCAGGGCGGCGCAGAAAACAGTAAGCTCGCCCGACCCTCGCAGGAAATACACGTGCAGGTACTGACTCGCATCGACTCTGCCGACAACGTAGGCGTAGAACGCAAAAGTAAGAGCGGCGATCGCAGTGAGTCCGGCGGCGAGTCCATCCAATCCATCTGTGATGTTGACTGCATTGCTGGCGCCGGTCATGACGAAGGTGACGAACAACACGTAAAGCCAGCCGAGTCCGGCCGTGAGCGGCACGATCAGGATGTATTTATAGAACGGAAGCGTTGTCGACGCGCCCGGCAGATTGGAGAGCGGATGCTTCCATAGGTAGTATCCAACCGCGAAGCCCAGTGTCACCTGGCCCGCGAGTTTGTAGCTCTCGACGAGCCCAGTGTTCTTCTTGCCGGCGAGCTTCTGTTTGAGCTTTAGATAGTCGTCCCAGAATCCGATCGCGCCCATCCACGCCATGCAGATCATCGCGATCAATACATAGCGGTTGTCGAGACGCGCCCAGAGGACAGTGCTGCTGAGCGTCGCTCCGAGAATGATGAGACCACCCATCGTCGGAGTCCTTCCCTTCTGCTGGTGAGCGTCGGGAGTTCCTTCCCTGATCACCTGGTGGAGGCGCATGCGGCGCAGCCGGCGCATGATTCCCGGACCGACGATCCACGTCAACAATATTGCGCTCACCGCCGCGCCGGCGGCGCGGAATGTTATCCACTGAAACAGTCGCAGAAACCCGAAGTGCGGCAATCCTACGAATGGAACGAGTAGATAGTTCAGCACTATGCCGTGGCCCAGGTGGTTAGATGTGGAACGAGTCGCTCGAGCTGCACACCACGTGACGCTTTGAGCAATATGATTGCATTGCGCTGCAGTCTGGCCTGAAGCTGCGGCCAGAGGTCATCGACATCCGGTGCGGTGATTACGCGCTCGCGCTGATTCTGTTTTTCCAGCGCCGGTGCGAACTCACCGATTCCGGCGACGATGTCGGCGCCGGATGCCAACGCGAGACCCGCGATGTCAGCGTGACATTGCTCCGACGCCGCTCCCAGCTCCCGCATTGTACCTAAGACGATTACCCTCTGTCGTCCGCTACCTGTTCCTTTCAGCAGCTCGATCGCAGCGCGGGTCGATCCGGGATTTGCGTTGTACGCGTCGTTGATGAGCGTCACTGCACCCACCTGTTCCCACGCCGACCGCATTTTTGGCTGCGGCATCGCCGCGATGCCTTCGGCGGCGTCGGCGTAGCTCACTCCGCACTCGCGGGCAACCGCCAGTGCGAGCATGGCGTTGCGAAGATTGTGGAGGCCGCGTACGGGTGGACGAACTGTCACGCCTTCGATCTCGATCACGCCCAGGCCGTCCGCGCCGATCTCCCAGCGGTCCGGCTTCAGGTCGGCGTTCTGATCGAGACCGGCCACCACAATGCGCTTCGCTTTTCCACGCGCTTCCTTCGCGACTCCCGGCTGTGCTGAGGGCGCGATCCCGACTTCAACGCCTTCGTACGCCGCCACTTCTTCGCGTAAAACTCCGGCGAGGTCACCCAGTCCCTCCAGATGGTCCTCTGCGATCGATGTCACCAGCGCGATATCGGGTTCAGCGATATCGCGAAGGATGGCGACCTCACCGGGAAGGCTTGTGCCCAGCTCGATGACGGCGATCTCCGCCTCTGGCTGAAGGGAGAGCAGAGAAAGCGGTACGCCGATTCGGTTGTTCAAATTGCCAGTCGTCGCGTGGATCGCAAACGATCTACTGAGCGCGGCCTTGATCAGATCCTTGGTGCTCGTCTTCCCGTTGCTGCCCGCGACACCGATGATGGATTTCCCCCAGGCGCGTCGCCAGTAATGCGCGAGTGCCCCCAGTGCGACGAGAGTGTCACGAACCTCGAAGACGGGCACATCGAGCACGGTGAGCTTGGGGGCGTGCGATACCACGACGGCTGAAGTGCCGTCACGTACGGCATCCCGCAGATAATCGTGACCGTCGAAGCGCTCCCCCTTTAACGCGACGAACACATCACCTTTCGCAATCTTACGAGTGTCGGTGGCGATGCCGCTGACGGTTGAAGCGCCGCGCGGAAGTTTTCCAACAGAATGTTCGGCAAGCGCGGCGGCGATCCGGTCCAGTGTCCAGAAACCGCCGCTCACGCGTGACTTCCTGTTATCTCTTTCACTATTTCCTTTTCGTCGAATGGATATGAGGTCGTGCCCCGAATCTGGTACGTCTCGTGTCCCTTCCCCGCCAGCAGCACAATGT
>JBKOVX010000301.1:0-1976 GCA_046724115.1 Gemmatimonadota bacterium
CTCGACAACCGCGGTAGTGTCGATTTCTTCGTCAGCGATGACGTTGGCGATCGCGGTCGTCGCTACATCGCTTTTGATTCCTTTGCGATAGAGGTCTTGCGTAAGGCGGCGCTTCGAGGCCCCGGTGCTGAGCATTTTCGAGCGCGCATATTGCTCGGCGTACTTCTCGTCGTTCAGCAGGCCCGCATCGACAAGGCGGCGGATCGCGTCATCCGCGTCCGCCGCCGAGTATTGCTTCTGGATCAGTTTTCGATGCAGCGCCTGCTTCGAGAACGGGCGCGCTGACAGAAGGTTCAGCGCGTAGTTGTACGCGGTGGAGCGGTTCAATCAGCCAGCTCGACCTCGGTCTCGCCAACGGCCGGCGGCTTGATGCCGAGGACGGTCTTCACTTTCTCCTCGACCTCGGCGAGCAGCGACGGGTTGTCCTTGAGGTACATCTTCGCGTTCTCGCGGCCCTGACCGATTCGCTGCGCGCCGTAGCTGTACCAGGCGCCCGACTTGTCGATGATGCCCGACTCGGAAGCGATGTCGAGAACGAGCGAGGCGTGGCTGATGCCCTCGGCGTACATGATGTCAAACTCGGCCTGCTTGAACGGCGGCGCGACCTTGTTCTTCACGACTTTGACGCGGACGTGCGAGCCGATGACCTCTTCCTTCTCCTTCACTGGCGCGATGCGGCGAATGTCGAGGCGCACCGAAGCGTAGAACTTGAGCGCCTTGCCACCCGTCGTCGTCTCCGGATTGCCGAACATGACGCCGATCTTCTCGCGGAGCTGGTTGATGAAGATGACGGAGGTCTTGGAGCGGGCGATGGCACCGGTGAGCTTGCGCAGCGCCTGGCTCATGAGACGCGCCTGGAGGCCCATGTGGGACTCGCCCATATCGCCCTCGATCTCGGCCTTCGGCACCAGCGCGGCGACCGAATCGATGACGATGACGTCCACGGCGCCCGACCGAACCAGGATCTCGCAGATCTCGAGCGCCTGCTCGCCGGTGTCGGGCTGGGAGACGAGAAGGCTCTCTACGTCCACACCGAGCTTGCCCGCATAGTCGGTATCGAGCGCGTGCTCGGCGTCGATATAAGCGGCAACTCCGCCCGCGCGCTGGGCATTGG
This sequence comes from Gemmatimonadota bacterium, assembly GCA_046724115.1. Classification (GTDB taxonomy): domain Bacteria; phylum Gemmatimonadota; class Gemmatimonadetes; order Gemmatimonadales; family Gemmatimonadaceae; genus UBA4720. Next base: position 1,115 of record JBKOVX010000301.1, read on the forward strand.
CGACGACGTGGAGACAGAGCGTGGTCTTGCCGCTCGACTCCGGCCCGTAGATCTCGGTCACTCGACCGCGCGGAATCCCGCCTACGCCGATGGCGGCATCGAGGTTGATGGCACCCGTAGGAATCGATTCGACGCGAACGCGGTCGGTCGAGCCCATCTTCATTATGGCGCCCTTCCCGCAGTTCTTCTCGATCTGCGCGATCGCCAGGTTCAACGCCTTTTTCTTGTCTTCGTTAACCGTCGATACAGCCATCTCATTCACCTTGTCGTTAGACGTTTAGACCCGGCAGACCCCAGGAAAAGTGGCCGAAATTTGCCACCCGAAGAAATTGCGAAGGTACGCACGAAAAATCAAGATTTGTTCGCCAACAAAAAAGCATTCTCGATGTGCTGGACGCGGACATTCTCATCTCCAAGAATGACCCCGATCACATCGAACCGGAAGGTGTCTCCCGGCCTTTGAAAGCGAGACATCCAGACCTTTGCGGATCTGCTCAGCTCCCGCTGCTTTCGCCAGTGCACAGCTCCGACCGGCCCGCCAAAAGTGTCCGCCTTCCGCGTCTTCACTTCGACGAACGCGACCGTGCGACTCGCGTCCTGCTCCTCACGAGTCGCAACGAGATCGATGTCGCGATGCCCGTTGCGGAATCGATGCTCGGCGATGTTCCAACCATGAACTTGTAGCCAGCGCGCTGCCACGCGCTCACCTTTGACTCCCATCGTCTGTCGCGCCGTCGTCATGCGCCAATGCTACCCGCTGGTTTCTAGTGAGAAGCATCTCACCAGCGCATGCAAACTCAAAAATCCGCGCGGGTGCAAATAGGGGAAACCCCTCGTTTTCCGAATGCGTCGACAGGTACCC